>QHNT01000065.1 GCA_003218515.1 Verrucomicrobiota bacterium
TGACCGGATTTATGTCGCGCAGAAGTGTGAGCTGACGCGATTGACGGACACGGACGGGAATGGCGAAGCCGACCTTTACGAGGCGATCAATGCCGACTGGGGTTTCACCGGGAATTATCACTCCTACACCTTCGGGCCCGTCGTTGATCCCAACAATGATTTTTATCTGTTCCTGACCGGTCAGCACGGTCGCTGGGACGTGCCTTACGTCGGATGGTGTGTACGAATCGCGGCCAACGACCATAAGCTGGAGGGTTTTTGCAGCGGGCTGCGCGCGCCTAACGGCTGGGCGGCCTTTGGACCCGCTCTGGACGTCTTCGTGACTGACAATCAGGGCGAGTGGATTGGGGCCTGCAAACTGAACCATCTACAGCGAGGGAAATTTTACGGCTTTCCAGCCAGTTACCCCGCGCCGGAAGCCGATTACCTGCGCCCGAAAAATTTTCAACCGCCCGCCGTCTGGTTCCCGCGCAGACTGGCGCCCTCAGCCAGCGGCATCGCCGTCATCACGGACGATCGGTTTGGGCCGTTCCAGGGGCAGATGCTCGTCGGCGATTTTCAGAACAGCATCGTCATGCGCGTCGCATTGGAAAAGGTAAAGGGCGAATGGCAAGGAGCGGTCTGGCCGTTTGCAAAGGGATTCGTGGGCGCCGTGAACCGGTTGTCGATTGGGCCGGACGGCAAACTTTATGTCGGCGGCTGCAAACGGGCGTGGTCCACAGCCGCGCCCATGGAATATTCATTGGAGCGGGTGAGTTTCACAGGGTGGACGCCGTTTGAGGTGAAGGAAGTTCACGCCCAACGCGACGGACTGGACCTGATTTTTACGGAACCCGTAGAAGCGACAACCGGGACCAATACGGAGAACTATGCGGCCAGCCAGTTCACCTACGAATATTCCGGCAGCTACGGTTCGCCGGAGATCGACCACGAGGGCAGGAAGAACAGTTCAACACCGATTGAAGTCGCCCAGGCCGCTCTCTCGGCCGAGCGGATGAGAGTGAGTCTTTCGTTGAAGGGCTGGCGGGCCGGATACGTCACCGCGGTGCGGATGGTTGGCGTGCGGAGCGCGGCCGGGCGGGGGCTTTGGCACGACACATTCTATTACACGCTCAATCATGTCCCGGAATGACTTTACCGAAACGTCAGGGCAACAATGCGCTTGGAAAGAAAAGACCTCGTGGCAAACTCCTTGCTGTCAACTATTCGATTGCAACGGCACGAACGCCTTGCACCCTTGCAAATCATGAACTTGAGGCGCTCCATCAAACCAGGCCGAAAGCAACTCAGTCTTGCATTTACTCTGGCGGAAGCCATGATCTCGATTGTTGTTGCCGCCATCAGCATCGGCGGAATTCTTTATGGATTTATCTTGTTCGGCCAGCGGGCCGAATGGTCCACTTGCTCAACGGCCGCCCAATCCATGGCGATGCGCCGGCTCGAACAGACCCGCGCCGCCAAATGGGACCCGCTCGGTTATTATCAAGGAACGAACGGATTGGACGAGGTCGTGCCGGCTAATTTCCCGGTGGTAATCACCAACCTGGACATCCCTTTGATCGGAACGAATACGGTCCGCGCCACCAACACGACAACCATAACCCTCGTCTACACCAACCTGAAAATGGTGCGCGTGGACTGCGTCTGGTCCGTGTTATCGCGCGGACCATTCACGAACACGGTCATCACTTATCGCGCGCCTGACCAGTGAACATCCGCAGCCGCCATAAGCCGGACAGCTCGATCGGGAGTTATCGCGAACAAACCGCGTTTACTTTGGTGGAGGTGATGATCGCGTCAACGATCTCCCTGATGGTGGTCGGGGCGGTCCTGACGACGAATTTGTTTGGAATCCGCGTGATACAGATCACCCAGCCAAAAGTGAGCGCCAGCGCCGCCGTTCGACAAACGATCAATCCCCTCGTGGCCGACATCACGTCGGCGAAAATGGTCCGCATCGGCAGCGGGGACCTCTACTCGTTTACCAGGGTCGCGGACGGCGCGCTGAAACAAGGAAGCGCCATCCAACTTTACCCTTCCAATGACACAAACGTTTTCACCCGGTATTTCTGGGATGTCGCGGACAAGAAGCTTAAACGCGTGACGAACGGATCCACCAACGCCCTGGTGGTTGCCAACGCGATCACGAACAGCCTGGTGTTCAGCGGCGAGGATTGGCAGGGAAACATCCTGAACAACAACCAGAACAACATAGTTATCGGGGTCACGCTCCAGTATTCCCAACTGGGAGGAACCAACATGCCGGTGGGTCCGACCAATTATTACAAGAGCTACCAGGTGCGGACCCGGATTGTCCATCGCTCGCAATAGTGTCATGTCACAGAAATACCCATTCAACGTTGCGCTTTCCCCTCACCCGATCCCGCGACTGCGGGACCACTCTCTCCCCATCCGATGGGGAGAGGGCAGGGTGAGGGGCGCTGCTGTTTCCCGCTTGGTCGGTGTCATTGTAAAAGAAGCGTTAGGGACACCACACCAGAATGAAAATCAAATCACCGAGTCTTGAAGGTTTTTCGTTGGCGCTGGTGTTGGTTTTTACCGGGGTCCTTTTTCTGCTGTTGAGCGGCGTGCTCGCCTTGACCACGACCAACGGCAACCTCACGCAGCGCTACAACGAGTATTACGATTCGGTCGCGGCCGCGGAAGCGGCGACGGAAAAGGTCGTGGCGAGCATGGCCAGCGATTTCCAAAACTCCGGCGTCAACGGGGTCGATGGCAACCTCGCGAACTATGGCGCGTCGATTCCGACGCCGGCGGAAGTCAATGACTGGGCAAATTATCAATTCAGCGATCCGTCGGGCGGACCGAGTGCGACTTATGTGACCAAACTGACGGCCTGGCAATTCACCGACCTCAACTGGAAATACACCGGCTTCAAAGGCTCCAACAGCACCTATCGGATCATTTCCAACGCGCGCAACACCGCGTCCGCATACGGCATCACTTCGGCGGTGAAGCAGGAGATTCAGCTCGTCTCCATTCCGCTGTTTGAATTTGAGGTCTTCTACGCGCTGGATATGGAGATTTGTCCGGGCTCCGGCGGCTTGACTTTCAACGGCCGTGTTCATGACAATGCCACAATCTATTGCCAGCCATCGAGCCCCAACACCGTGACCTTTCTTGACCATGTCACCGCCGCGCAGAAGATTCTCCCCACCAACTCGCCCAACGATTCGAATGTGCGGACGCTGGGAACCATTGTCTATCAGGCGGAGCACGATTGGAACGTCAGTTCGCTCAACCTCCCGCTCGGCATCAGCAACAATCCCACCAACCTGCACGCGCTGATTGACATTCCTCCAGGCTCTGAATCGGCCAATTCGCTCCTGGGCGTGCAGCGCTTCTACAACAAGGCCGACTTGATCATCCTGGTCAGCAACGCCACCGTGATCGCCACGAGCGGCGCTTACAACAATTTTTCGACAACAGTGTGTCCGCCGTGGTCCTCCATCAGCAGCTTCGTGCAGACAAACATTACGTCCTTCGACAAACGCGAGGGCAAGAGCATCCAAGCCACACAAATTGACCTGCAAAACTTCAACAGCGCCTATAGCGGTTTGACCACTCAACTGGGTCGCCCGGTGAAGATTCTTTACGTGGCGGATTTGCGTTCGACAGACTCCACGACGCTATCCGGCGTGAAGCTGGTCAATGGTCAGACACTCCCTGCCAACGGGCTGACGATCGCCACATACAACCCTCTTTATGTGAAAGGCCATTACAACGCGCCGGCAGGGGCTTTGGGCACTGCCAACACTACGGGCACCGCGCCCGCGGCACTTATCGCGGACGCGGTGACAGTTCTGTCCGGGCTCTGGAATGACGGTGATGGCAGCAAGTCGCTGAACGCGCCCGCCCGCAATGCCACCGACACGACCATCAACGCTGCCGTGCTTGGGGGAATCGTGCCCAGCGCCTACGGTAACTACAGCGGCGGGGTGGAAAATTTTTTGCGTCTGCTCGAAGACTGGACCTCTCGCACTCTGACGTTCAACGGATCTATGGTCGCGTTGTTTCCCAGCAAGACCGCCACAGCGTACTGGGGGAATAACAGTGATATCAGCCGGCCGCCGCAGCGCGCTTATGCTTTCGATCTAAATTTCAAGGATAACGCCAAACTGCCCCCAGGCACGCCAGAGGTCCGCACGATCATTCACGCTGCATGGAACATCACGCAAGCCAATTCGACGCAATGAACACGCCCGCTTCATCGCTGATTGTGAAGTTGGGTTGCCTTGCCCTGCCCGCGCTCCTCCTGCCGGCATTGCACGGCGCGGGAGAGCAGTTCCGATTGATTGCCGAGTCCATCGAAATCGCCGAACGCGGCAAAGTGCCGGGTTACGCTCTGCTCGTGGACGGCAAACGTATGTCTTTCATGTCGCCCGCGGGATGGAGTGTAAAACCGGACGCGGCCAAGAAGACGGTCCAACTGCTGCCGGAGGACCTGCGGGCCGGTATCCGCATCAAAATCGTGCTGGAAGAGAACGGGGGCAAGCCCGATCTGAAAGCGGAACAACTGCGGCAGAAGGTGCTGGAACGCTATCCCGGCGCGCGAATCACCCATGAGTTCAGGTGCTACACCAGCGGCGAGGAGGGACTGGCGTTCGACATCGAACGACTGGTAGAAGAAAAGACCGCGGTCTCAGCCCGAATCGCGTTTGTGGCGTTCGATGGCGGAACAGTCGAGTTCGAATTGACAGCCAACACTAAAACGTTCGCGGATTATCATCTTCGGTTCGGCGCGCTGCTGAGTTCGTTCCGGATCGGTCCGGCCGCGTCAAAGTCAGTGAACACAGGACGAGTTGGAGGGTCGAGATGACGCGGAGTAAGATGAAAACCAAACCGGTCAGACGACGCGGCGACAGTTTCTCTTTGGCCCTGGTTTTGGTTTTTACCGGGATCCTTTTTCTGCTGCTGAGCGGTGTGCTCGCCTTGACCACGACCAACGCCAACCTGACGCAGCGCTACAACGAGTATTACGATTCGGTCGCGGCGGCGGAAGCGGCGACGGAAAAGGTCGTGGCGAGCATGGCCAGAGATTTCCAAAGCTCCGGCGTCAGCGGGGTCGATGGCAACCTCGCGAACTATGGCGCGTCGATTCCGACGTCGGCAGAAGTCAGCGACTGGGGGAGTTATCAATTCAACGATCCGTCGAGCGGACCGAATGCGACTTATGTGACTAAACTGACGCCCTGGCAATACACCAACCTGAACTGGAAATACACCGGGTTCAAAGGCTCGAACAGCACCTATCGGATCATTTCCAACGCGCGCAACACCGCGTCAAGTTACGGCATCACCTCGGCCGTGAAGCAGGAGATTCAGCTCGCCGCCATTCCGCTGTTTGAATTCGGCGTGTTCTACGCACCGGACATGGAATTGTGCGCTTTAAATACGGATTTCACCGTCCCCGGACGGGTTCACTGCAACGGCACGATTTATTCCATGCCAAACCAGGTCAGCGTGACCTATGCGGGCGATGTGACCGCCGCGCAGAAGATTCTTCCCACCAAGTCGCCCAAGGATGGCTCGACTTGGTCTCGCACTTTAGGGACGAACATTTACCAAGGGGAACATGATTGGAACGCCAGTTCCCTGAACATTCCGCTCGGCATCAATAACAATCCGACCAACCTTCACGCGCTGATCGAAATTCCGCCCGGCTCTGAACCCACCAATTCTCTGATGGGCCTGCAGCGCTACTACAACAAGGCGGATTTGATCATCCTGGTGAGCAACACCAACGTGACGGCCACCAGCGGCGCTTACAACAATTTTTCCACACCGGTACCTTGGTCCAATATCAGCAGCTTTGTTAATACAAATGCTTCGTTCAGAAACGAGCGGGAGGCCAAGACGATTCAAGCAACGCAAATTGACGTTGCAAAATTCGCTGCTAATCCGACCTACAATAAGCTTTCCAGCCTGCTTGGCCATCCGGTGCTGATCCTCTACGTCGCCGATTTGCGGACGCAGACATCCGGGACTGAATCGGGCGTGCGGCTCACCAATGGCATCGCCCTTCCCGCGGCCGGACTGACGGTGGCCACCTACAATCCACTTTACGTGTTGGGCCACTACAACGCGCCAGACACTACCCCGGGTTCCACGAACACAGGCGCGCCCGCCTCACTTGTAGCGGACGCCATCACCATCTTGTCGGGCGCTTGGCAGGACGGCAATACCGGTACCTACGACACACGGGACGCGAGCAATACGACGATCAACGCGGCAGTATTGGCGGGCATCGTGCCGAGCAATAGCTCCTACTTCAGTGGCGGCGTCGAGAACTTCTTCCGCCTGTTGGAAACCTGGAGTTCAGACACCCTAACGTTCAACGGTTCGATCGTGGCATTGTTTCCGAGCCAGACCGCCATCGCCCCGTGGGGGATAACGACCTATACGGCCCCCCAACGGCTATTCTCATTCGACCCGAAGTTCAAAGACAACACCAAGCTGCCGCCCGGCACTCCCATGGTCTGCACGGTCATTCGTTCCGTCTGGAATATCGCGCAGGCCAACTCGACACAATGAAAGGGCTTTATCTCTGCGCACGCGCGCTGATGGGCCCGGCCGCCCTTGCCTTTTTCGTCGCGCCAACTCTGGCAGCCGCGGACGACTTCCGTCTGTTCATGGAGACGGCGAGAGGCGCGGAACAAAGCGTGGTGACCAATTACGTTCTGGTTACCGAAGGGCGACGTTTCGTTTTTGTCCCGCCTCCAAAATGGAGCGTCCGGCCGGACGCGGAAAATAAAACGATCCATTTGCTACCGGAGGATTTGCGAGCTGGAATCAGCTTCAAGGTCACGTTGGAGCAAAACACGGCGCAGCCGGAACTGAAACCTGAGGAACTGAGACAGGAGATATTGGACCGCTATCCCCACGCTGCCATCACGAATGAGTTCAAGTGCTACACCAGCGGCGCCGAGGGAATCGTGTTTGACGTGCGGCGCCTACTGGAGCAAAAGACGATGGTATCTTCCCGGATTGCGTTCGTCGCCTTCGGAGGCGGGACGGTCGAGTTTGAACTGACAGCGAACGCAGAAAGAATCGCTGATTACCATTTTGTTTTCGGCGCGCTGTTGAGTTCGTTCCGGATCGAGCCGGCCGCGACAAAGTCAGCGATCTCTGGCCAGGCTGGAGGCTTGAAATGATGAATGGCACAAAACCATACGGCGCTTCGGCTGAACGGGCCTCGCCTGTCCCTAAGTCGGACGCGCAGACTCCGGTCGGCAACCTCTTCCGCCCCCGCCGTCGTAGGGCAGCCATCCTGGCTGCCGGTTCTGCGGGCATCCTTGCCGGCAGAACACGTGGGCGGCGGTGATGCCGCCCGAACCGGCAGGCTGGAAGCCTGCCCTACGTGCCGTTGCCCTTTGACCGCAGGTCACATTTTGCAGTTTTCGCCCGGCGGGTGGTAGCTGTACAATTCGATGGGGTCAGGCTACGGACAAGCCGGCTCACGAGGACCCATCCTCCGTCGCAGAACTGCGGAGGGTGGACGCTTGCCCCACCGAAAATGCAAATCGTACAACTACCGGGCGCGCGGACGGCTTGCAATCCGCCTGGTTGTCGTTATAACGACTGACATGAGTATATCTCGGTTTACAGCGGGGATGCAAAGGCGAGATGAAGTTGTCGCTATTGATTTCGGCTATCAAATCACCAAGGCCGCTCACCTCAAACGCAGCGGTTCAGGGTTCCGCCTCGTGAAATACGTCCTGATCGAGACGCCGATCTACGAGAAAATTCCTTCCCGTGAGCTCCTCACCGATCACTTCAAGGCTGTGATCAACGCTCTCGGCTCGGCGCCGAAGCATGTCGTTCTCGCGATCGGCGCGGGGGATTCGTTGCTGTGTCACGCCGACCTGCCGGGTTCCAACGTTTCGGATCTTCGCAAGATGCTCAAACTCAGCCCGAAGACCTACCTGCAACAGGACCTGCCGGATTTCGTCTTCGATTGCTACTTCAAACCGCCGGCAGCCGAGTCGGCGACGGCGACAGCCAGGTACAGGCGCAAAGCCAAAGTCCTGGTGGGTGGAGCCAAACGTGGTCTGGTGGAGAACTTCCAGGACGCGGCCAAAAGCGCCGGACTCATCGTGGAGTACATCACGCTCAGCCAGATTGGCGTGGTGAACGCCGTTCGGGCGCTGCCGTCGGACTCGCATGCCGAAGTGGCGGCGCTGTTGGACATCGGCTCCAACCACTCGTCGATCGGCATCCTGACAAACGGCGAGCTGGCGTTGACCCGCACGGTGACAGTAGGCGCCGGAAAGCTGGCCGATTTTTTCGGAAAAACCGGCGCGGCCGACCTCAAGGCGGGAAAAATGGAGGATTTTCAAGCCAAAGTTCACGGCTTGATTTCCACCCTGGCGAGGGAATTAAGCGCGTCGATTGATTTTTTCGAAACGCAATCCGAGGCAAAGGTGACCGAGATCATTGTGTCGGGCGGCGCGGCGCGATCACAGTTTATCCTCCAAAGCCTGGAGGCGGAGCTGGAAATCCCCTGCGAAAGCTGGACCCCGGTCAAATGCCGGGGACTGGAATTGCCCGAGCGAAAAAGGAATGAGGTGGAATATGAAGGTCCGCAATTGGCGGTCGCCGTCGGATTGGGATTGGGGAGCCTGCAGCCGGATTCAGTCCGGATCAATCTGCTGGCGGAAGAGCAGGAAGTCGCCGAGATGCGCCGGCGCAATCCCGTGCGGCGCGCGCGCTGGGCGTCGGCGGGCGCGTTGCTCTTGATGCTTCTGTGGGCGGCTTTTCTTGGTCTTAAGCTCCAGCGTGGGGGGGCCGAGATGAAGCGGTATGAGACAGAGTTGCGGGAGCTGCAAAAGAACTCGAGCCAGGCCCTTTCCATTGCCAGGATGGCCACGGACCTCAGGCACACTCTCACGGCGCTGAAACAACAGGCGGCGAACCGTCTCTTCTTCGCGCCCGCCCTGAGTGCCTTGCAATATACCACGATTCCGAACGTTCAATTCCACGACCTTAGAATCGAACAAAGTGTCATCAACGATCCCGGGGTCGCGGCGGTGATACAAAACGGAGTGACGGTGACGCCGGAAAAACCCGGCAGCGCGACGGAGAAAACGAAGCTGGTGGTTCAGGGAAAGAATTTCGGCGATCCGAAGAGCATCGACAAGCTGGTGGAAACCATTTCCGGGCATCCTTACTTTAAGCAATACCTCCGCCCGACGGACCCGGTCCTGCTAAAGGATCTTCCACGCCGCCAGGTCGATCCGACCGATCCGAACAAAGCGTTTCAATTTTTCACGATTGAATGCATCTACTCAGACAGAGTTTACAAAAATGAATAAGTGGACGTCAGAACAGCGCAATCACATCATCCTCCTGGCGATGGCAACAGCGGGGATTGCGGCGTTAATCTGGTTCGGACTCATCGGGTCCTTGCAGGCCAGCATTCAAGAGCAGATGAATAGAATTGCGCTCAGCAGGAGCAAGTTGAATCTGACCAAGGCGGGCATTTCGAGGAAAGAACAGTTCAAGCAGGAGATCGAAACCGGCCAACGCCAACTTCTTGACCTGGAAGGGAAAATGCCGCAGGGCGATATTTTCCGTTGGCTCAACAATTCCATGCACGAAATTGAAAGCGGCCACGATGTCAACATCGTCGATTTTGGTCCGCCGCAGTACGTGGAATTGAACATCCCTCCCAAGGTTCCCTACCGGGCGGTCAGTTATTCCATCGGCGGCACGGCTTACTATCGTAGCTTCGGTTCATTCGTTGCCGAGCTCGAAAACAGTTCTCCCTTCATTCGATTGAAAGGTCTGACGCTTCAATCCGTCGCGCCGGGCCTCGCCTCTCCAGGGACATCGGAGCGACTGGGGTTCAGGCTGGACTTTGTTACGCTGGTCAAATCAGCCCCTTCCGGACCTTGAACGGGGCGCAGTGGCGCAGTGCTGCTACGCAAATACTTTCCGTGAAACTTCCGCGCGTGAACGGCTGGACGTGAGTGGACTGGCCAGCCGGCAGAGCAACTCAGGTGAAGTGATCGAAGGCTGATTTTCCTCTCGCTCAGGCTTTGCCGAGCCGGTTATCCTGGCCGGTGTATGATTCCACGTTTGTTTGCGTCGCTCGCCCTTCTTCTGGTCATTGCCGCCACTCGGCTCCTGGCCAGCGCAAACGTCAACCGGCTGACTTGTCTCGACGAAGCCGATCCCTTCTGCGCCGGTCTGAATTCCCCACGGTTGACCACGCCGCAGTGGGTGGGTGAACCGGACGTGGAAGCGGTGGTGATTCTGGCCATCGACGACATGCGCGAGCCGCCGAAATATGAAACGTTCCTGCGTCCGCTTCTGAACCGGCTCAGGCAAATTGACGGCCGGGCGCCGGTCAGCATTTTTTGCAACAAACTTGATCCGCAAGATCCCCAATTGCAGCGCTGGCTCAAGGAAGGATTGTCGTTTGAAGTCCACACGCTCACGCATCAATGCCCGCTGTTGGCGAACAGCAACTTCGTCGCCGCGGCGTCCAACTACCACGACTGTGTGGACCTGCTGAACCGGATTGCGGGCAACCAACCAGTCGCCTTTCGGATGCCGTGTTGTGATTCGATGAACACTCCCAGCCCGCGGTTCTACGCGGAGATGTTCAATCGACTCAGTGCTGAAGGACACTTTCTAACAACGGATTCCTCGGTGATGAACCTCACGACGGCGAACGACAATTTATTGCCGCGCGAACTGGTGTTCGACGCGGACGGCCGCGAAAAGTTTCGGAAATATTTCCCGGCCACCACCAACGCCATCACCAGGCTCAGCTTGAAATGGTTCGGCACCACGATTGAGGATTACCCGTATCCCTACGTCATCGGCAAATTGTGCTGGGAATTTCCCGCGATGGCGCCGAGCGATTGGGAGGCGAACAACGCCCATGGCCCGAACAACCCGGTGACGGTCGCCGACTGGAAAGCGGCGCTCGACGCGTGTGTCCTGAAGCAAGGCACGTTCACCTTCATCTTCCATCCGCACGGCTGGATTCGACCGGAGCAACTGGTTGAGTTCATCGACCATGCGGACAAAAAATACGGGCGCAAGGTGAAGTTCCTCAACTTTCGCGAAGCCCAGGAACGGCTCGACAAGAACCTTTTGCTCTCCCACCCGCTGCGCGCGAGCAACGGCCAGGACAATGGCGTGCGACTGCTGGATTTGAATAATGACGGTTGTCTGGATGTGATTCGCGCCAACGAGCAATTCCTCCAGACGCGCGTTTGGAATCCGAAGGAAAAGAAATGGACCAACACCGGTTTTCCTGTCCCGTTGGTCACTCCGGACCAGCAGGGCAATCGCCAGGAGTCCGGCGTGAAATGGGGAATCATCCACGCCGATGGTCGCGTCAGCGCGTTGATCCGAAATGAAACTGTGGCAAAGGCGTGGACCTTCGACGGCGCGCGGTGGGTCGAAGACAACTCTCTGCTCAACGGATTGGAAATCGACGGGGAACCGATCCTCACAGCGACCGCCGATCCCATTTCTGGCAGGCGCGACCGAGGCGTCCGCTTTCGCGACTTGGACCGCGACGGCCATTGCGAATTGATCGTTTCCAACGAAAAGCAAAACGGCGTCTTCGCGTGGTCGGAGGCCGAGAAGTCGTGGAAGAAACTTCCCTTCGCGTTGCCCCGCGGCATATCGATCGTCGATGAGCGAGGACGCGACAACGGCCTGCGCTTTGTGGATATCAACGACGATGGCTTCGACGACGCGATTTTCTCAAACGAGAAGGAGTTCGCCTTGCACCTGTTCATCGCCACCCCAAAGAGCTGGCTCGGCTGGGAGCGCGGCTGGACATTCAAAGTCGCGAGCGGCAAACGCGGTGAACCCGGCGAAATTCCCATGATCGTGCGCGGCGGAACGAACCCGAATAATGGCGTCTGGTTTCAGGCGAAACAAATGTGGGCGCAGAACGAAGAGACCGCGCATCTGCCGGACAACGTGGAGCGGCGTTCGTTCGCGCAACTCCTGAGCATCGCGGAGCCGTCCCCCAAATCACCGGAGGAATCGTTGGCCTGCATCCGCGTGCGGCCCGGTTTCAAAGTTGAACTTGTCGCAAACGAACCGCTCGTCGTTGACCCGGTCGCCTTTGACTGGGGACCGGATGGAAAATTCTGGGTCGTCGAGATGCGCGACTATCCCCTTGGCCTGGACGGCCATGGCAAAGCGGGCGGCGTCATCAAATATCTGGAAGACACCGACGGCGACGGCCGTTACGACAAAGCGACGGTGTTTCTGGAGAACGTCAATTTCCCGAACGGCATCATGGTCTGGGGCCAGGGCGTGCTCGTCAGCGCCGCGCCGGAAATTTTTTACGCCGCAGACACCGATGGCGACGGCAAGGCCGATGTGCGCAAACCGATTCTCCTCGGTTTCAACCAAGGCAATCAGCAGCATCGCGTTAACGGCTTTGAATACGGCCTGGACAACTGGGTTTACGCGGCCAACGGCGGCAGCGGTGGAACCAACAAGTCGGTGGCGACCGGCAAAACCGCGAATCTCCGCGGCCACGACCTTCGTTTCAAGCCCGACACCGGTGAGTTTGAACTTGTCGAGGGCCAGACGCAGTTTGGCCGGCATCGCGACGATTGGGGCAACTGGTTCGGCAACGAAAATCCCACCTGGCTCTGGCACTATTTCCTGCCGGAACATTACCTGGCGCGAAATCCCGGACTGGCGGTGACAACGACACGACAAGTGTTGGCCAACTATCCGAACTCAACGCGCGTCTTCCCGATCAGTCGCCCGCAGCAGCGGTTCAACTGGCCGGACGCCGCCAACAATCTGACCTCGGCCAATAGCGCGACCCCATATCGCGACACGTTGTTCGGCAGGGATTTCGCGACGAGTATTTTCATCAGCGAACCCGCGCAGAACGTCGTGCATCGCGAGATTTTGGAAACCGACGGTGTCACCTTCACCAGTCATCGCGCTGCGGACGAAGCAGACCGCGAGTTTCTCGCTTCCAGCGACAATTGGTTTCGTCCGACCATGCTCAGGACCGGCCCCGACGGCGCGCTTTACATCGCCGACATCTATCGGCTCGTGATCGAGCATCCCGAATATTTCCCTGACGAACTGAAGCAACGCCCCGACCTTCGCGCCGGCGACGATAAAGGCCGTATTTATCGCGTGTATCCCGAAGACGCAAAGCCGCGGCCGATTCCCCGGCTTGATCAACTCGACATCACGAATCTGACTCAGCGGCTGGCCAGCACCAATGGCTGGGAACGCGACATGGCGCAAAGGCTGTTGATTCAAGGGCCGAAAAAACCGCCCGAAGCGGAGCTGCTACGCATCGGCGCGAACGACCCAAGCCCGAAGGCGCGCATCCAGGTGCTCAGCACAATCGAAGGCCTGGGAATGTTGACGCCGGCCGTTGTGTTGTACGGCCTGGGAGACCGCCACCCTGCGGTGAAAGAATTCGCCGTGCGCCTGGCCGAGCCGTTTCTCCGCGTTCCATCGAAGAACGGCGTGGACCACAACCTCGCCGCCGCGCTTCTGCGGCTGGTCGATGAGGGCAGCGTTCGCGTCCGCTGCCAATTGGCTCTTACGCTCGGCGAATGGAACGACCCGCGCGCGGGACGGGCGCTGGCGCAAATCGCGCTGAAAGATCGCGACGATCCGCGTACGCAAACGGCCGTGCTCAGCTCCGCGGTGCCTCACGTTGCGGAAATGCTGGACGGGATTTTCGCGGACACCAAGAGCGGCCCTCCGGCCGACTTGCTCGCGCAATTGCTCAATCTGGCCATCGCCTCACGCGACCAAGCATCAGCCGCGAAGGCTCTCGAACAACTCGGCAAACCGTCCGAGGACAAATACGCGCCGTGGCAAATGGCAACCGCCGGGGCATTCCTGGATGCGCTGGAGCGGCGAGGCAGCGGACTGGAGGAACTTCAGGCAAACGCCTCGGCGGGGTTGAAGGAAGCCCTCAGAAAACTCGGCGGGTTGCTGGATTACGCCCGCAAGACAGCGGAGACTGCGGCAGCGAGCGAGGGAGATCGATTGTTAGCGATCCGGTTGCTGGGCCGCGGACCAGCTTCGCAGCCGGAAGATGTCTCGCGCCTGGGAGAGATTTTACGGCCGCAATTTTCCGCGCCAGTGCAACAGGCGGCCCTGGACCGACTGAAACAAATCAATAACCCTCAAGTCGGCGAGACACTGCTGGCCGGCTGGAAGAATTACGGCCCGTCCTTGCGCACCGAGGTTTTGAGCGCCTTGCTCAGCCGCCTCGAGTGGGTTCGCGACCTGCTGGGGGCGATTCAATCCGGGAGGATTGCCGCTGCCGAGGTCAGCCCCGTTCATCAACAACGCCTGCTGCGGCACTCCGAAGAGAGGATTCGCCAGCAAGCAGTGAGACTTTTCGCGGCCAGGAACCCGGACCGCCAGAAACTCATCGAAAATTATGCGGTGGTGAACCATTTGACGGGCAACGCGGAACGCGGCGCGGCGCTGTACCGTCAGAATTGCCTTGCGTGCCACCAACTGAAAGGAGAAGGGAACAGCGTCGGACCGGACCTGGGCACGGTTGCGGACAAACCCGTGGAAACTTTGCTCGTCGCCATCCTCGACCCGAACCAGGCGTTCGAGACCAAATACATCAATTACACCGCCGTCACCAAAAGCGGCCGCGAACTGAGCGGCATCATCGCAGTGGAAACGCCGAACAGCATCACGCTGCGGAATGCGGGCGGCGCGGACGAGGTCATTTTGCGCAGCGACCTCAAGGAACTGACCAGTTCGAAGCTCTCACTGATGCCGGAAGGTTTGGAAACCATTCTCAAGCCGCAAGACATGACGGATTTGATTGCGTACATCCGACGACGATGATTTGAGTGGACGGTGGAGAGTTTTGCGAATCTCGTGTGTTTAGCGGCGTAGCGGCGGGCGTCTCGCCTGCCGTAGAGCCGTGCATCCTGCCCGGCGGAACAAGTCCACGCGTACCCCAAAGCGTCCGGCTATTTTCAGATCGCCGTACAATGTGACCGTTCCGCTTTCCCCTCACCCGGCCTTCGGTCACCCTCTCCCCATCCGATGGGGAGAGGGCAGGGTGAGGGGGGCTCCTGTTTCCAGCAGCTTGGTCGACCTCGTTGCAAAGAAGCGTCAGGGACAGCACACCAGCACTATGGCGAATACACTCCGCGGTAGAAGCGGGCAGACGGATTGTCGGCGGTGACGTCGGTGTAATCGAACGGAGCCGTATTGGTGGTGATCGTGCTCCAGTTGGTCAGATCGGACGACGCCTGAACGAGGTAGCTCAGCCCGAGGCCGCCGTTGAGAGTAAACTGAAATTGCCCGTTCGTCAGCCATTTCAAGTTGGCAAAACTCGCCGCGGTCGGCTTGAGGCTCGTCGGCGCGGTGTAGTTCACTTTCACCAAGATTTTCTGCGAAGCGTTTGTCGCCTCGGTGTAGTGAACTTTGATCGTCTCATATTCCGAATCGGGCGGCGCGTAACCCAGTGTGAGGTTGCCGACGCCGACAACATTCGTGAGTTGCGCGCCTGAGTTGTCGAACACGAGCAACTCGCAGCGAGCGCTGGAGAGCTGGGGATACGTATTTATGGTAACTGTTTTCCCGGTGGCCGGAAAAATCTTCCCGGCGGTCCGCATAGCTGTTGAGTTCGCGGGCAGCGCGCCGCCTTGTCCGAGTGAGTTCGGGTGCGAATCGCCGAGGTCGTCGGCCATTTCCCATTCCTGCGTGGTGCTGCGGTTCGGCGGACTGAAACCGCCGTTGACACCCGCCGGGCCCCAAACACAGTAGCCGCGCCGAACGTTGGTCCCGTTGCAAGGCGGGACAAAAATGGTCGCGCGTCCCGAACCGTCCGTCCAGATGTCGCCGTTGGCGCCGGAGTAATCGTGCAGTTGAACGTTCGGGCCGAACGCAGTTTGGACCGTGGCGTTTTGCCCGGTGTTCCAATTGTCGTTCACGCCGATGATGGCGTGGGCGCTGCGCTCGATGATGAGCAGGTCGGCCGCCTGCCAGCGCACCAGGTAAGCGCCGTCTTTGAAATTCAGTTTTTGATAGCACCAGAGCAGATTCACCAGCCAGTCGCGCGCGGGCAGTTCGGTCGGATTTTCGGGGTGATGCGTCCAGCGCCGGCCCGTGCCGCCCACGTCGAACAGGTCTTCAAAGAAAATGTTCGGCGAACCATCCACGGCCATCGCGACGGCGTAGGCGGCCTGGATGCGCGGATCGAACGGGTCGATGTGTCCGCCGAGTTCGTTGCCAGTGTCCCAGCCGATGTAATTGCCGTTCGCGCTCAGCACCGGACGAAACGTGTCATGGCTGTTCACAAACGGCGCGGTGCGCGAGCGCCGATTCTGTTGCGCGGAAGGGAGGGAACCGAGATCGAGTGAACCAGACGAACTGACCATGTTTTTTAATGCGCCGCGCAGGCTGAAGTCGAAGCTGCCGACGAGATCGTAACCGCCGCCGTTGCTCGCGTTCACCGCGTCCACCCAGGAGTCGATCTCCGAAGCGCTGCCGACGTATTCGCCCACGGCATACATATGATTGCTGCCCGAAGCGAACACCGCGTTGTAGGCGAGGTTCCAGAGAAAATCCTGGGTGGCCCACGGCTCGAAATGTTTCGCGGCGTCGAGCCGAAAGCCGTCCACGCCAGTCTGCTTTTTCAGCCAGATGGACCAGTCACGAATGCCGTTGCGCATGTAGTTGGCTGACTGCGCCGGGTTGTAGCTGCAGTTGCTGCTGAGACCTAATGCGCCGCTCCAATAGCAAATGTCCGGACCAAAGTAACTGGCGGTGATGTCGTCCGGTCCCTCGACGTTGTGGTCGGGATTGGGATGGAAGTTCTGCCAGTTCTTTGGGAAGCGCCCGCGACGCGCGCCGTAGTCTGCGGCGCTGCCGTCGCCAACTGGTGTGACATAGCAAACGTAGCGGAAATTCTTGTATTGCGTATTGCCCTGCGCGGAGGGGTCCAGCCCGCCCGCGCCGCCATTTTCTGAACCGGCGCCGTTCAGATGGTTCCAAACCACGTCCTCAATCACATCGATGCCATTGGCGTGCAGCACAGCGACCATGCGCAGAAAAGCGTCCTTGGTCCCGAACCGCGTCGGTGTGCTGCCGCATTGAAATTTGTCGCCGAGATCGTAATGATCAAAGGGAGCGTAGCCGACCGAGCCGGTCGCGTTTTGGTTTTTCACCGTCGGCGGAACCCAGACGGCGTCGATGCCCATTGAGCGCAGCCGCGGGGCGAGATCGGCGAGATAAGTGGCCCAGTCGTTGGGATAATTGTTGTTCCAGTAATTCCACCAAAAGCCCTGAAGGACGACCTTGCCGTTCCATGGGTTCGCGCGGGCGGCGTTGATGAAGCAACAGATCAGAGCCAGGAGACTAATAGCTTTGCGAAGGCGCATCGGCTTACTTGTAACCCGGCTGCCGTCGCGAAGCAAACCTGCGCATCAAAATGCTGTTGCAGTGAAGCGGGTTTTGCGTGAGAGTGACGCAGTCCCGAAATGATGTGAAAACGTTCAAACCCGTTTTGGGCCGTGTTTTTTCATCGCGCCTGTTCCGGTCCGACGCGTTCACTTTGATCGAGCTTCTCGTCGTCATTGCCATCATCGCAATTCTTGCGGGCTTATTGCTGCCGGCGCTGGCCAACGCGAAGGAAAAGGCGAGCCGGACCGCCTGCGTCAGCAACAACAAACAGTTGGCCCTGGCGATGCACATGTACGCCATGGACAATAACGATTTCATGCCCTGGCCGAACTGGGGAAACAATTACGGACCCGGCTGGCTTTACACGCCCGTCAGCGGGCGCCCACCCGATCCGCTCAAGAGCAATGAGTGGCAATATATTGAGGCTGGTCTTTACTGGCCGTATCTCAAGCAGCGGCAGGTGTACAATTGTCCGCTCGACAGGACCAACGCCGTTTCGTGGGTGAAACGCGTGCCCAGACTGTCCAGCTACATTATGGGGGAGGACCTACAAGCTGGGGGCGTTCAATCCGGCGGCCTACGTGATGTGGGAACCGGAAATCCAGAATTTCGGCGGTGTCTGGGGCTCCAATCGTGGTTTCGACGCCAGCCAGTTTCCCGACAGAGGCGAGGGCATCGGCCATCGTCACAAGAAGGGCGCGGTCATTACCGGCTTCAGCGCCCACGTCCACTTCATCAAATACGAAGACTTCGACCGGGAGCAAAAATACAACAAACCCGGACTACTCTGGTGCGTGCCTGACAGCAGGACGGGGGAATAGTCAACGGACCAGGGTCCCTGTAGCAGCCGACGTAAGGAGGCTCTGACTGAAATTTCTCAAAATCCCATCACGCGAATCAGAGGTCGTCATACCGAACGGGAACGGGCCTCACCTTTGACACCAAGCCGCAGCCTGCTGGAAGAAAAGTGTCAAAAGTGAGGACTGCCCCGTTCACTTCTGCTTGCCGCAGTACCCCGTCGGATCGGCATTTTCAGTATCATCAGAACATAACCACCGCTTGTGCACGACACATTTCAGTTTCGAGGTTCCGTTTCAGCCAACACACTGTACACGACGTGCTGTGTATTCGGTGGGAACACGACGAGCAACTTGCGTTTCACCAGCAACGCGCGCTCCGCGGTCGCGTCCCAATTCTCTGGTGACACGAATATCAAATTTGAACCAGTCGTGCTCAACTTCTCAACAGCGCGCTCGAGAATCCTCAAGTAGACAGAAAGCAACGCGCGATCTTCGGAGAGCGGCAAGTCTCTGTGGATTAAAATCACGTCACCGGGAGGAAGCCAAGAGAGGTCGCAGATGCACTCGTCCAATGCATCCCAATTCCCGCCGAAATAATCTGGGAACTGCAGCCCCTCGAAAAGCGCATCCATAAGTGCACTTTTGTTTTTGATGCCAGCCGGCACTTCTGCCCGATAAACGCCCTTTATTTCAGGCGCATTGCTAAAGATGAATGCGCTCATGCAAGAATCCTTCGTTGAGTGAAAAGTCGTCACACTGAATTCGACATTTGGATTTCGCCATTCTTTCGGGTTTCGTCATTCGGATTTCGGCATTAGTGACCGGGTTTGCCGAAATGTTTGTCGGCGAAGTCGAGGAAGATCTTCCAGTCCTCTTTGGTCATCGAATGTTTGCCTGGGCGGAGGTAATATCCGAGCGCGCTGTCAATCAGCTTTCCCACTTCCGGCGCCTGGTTGGCGTCCAGCCCCTCGGCGCCCAGCAACCGATACACCGGATCGGCCGCCTGCAGCATTTCAAATTGTCCCTCGGGATTGGCCCAGGTGTCTTCGGTGGCGTTCGGCAGGAGCACCGGACGCGGGGCGCAGAGCGCAATAAGACAATGCTGGTCGAAGGGCAGCTTGTCCGGCTGTTCGTTGAAGTTCTTGAACATGGTGTTGAACCAGTGCGGGAAGTGGTCGTTGATCTGTTTGACTGACTCGCCGATTTTGCCGCGGCTGGGTGCGGTTCCGCCGCAGCCGGCCTGCAGCGGTATCGCCAGGGCGATACGTTCATCAAACGCCGCCGCAACTAACGCGGCCTTCCCGTTGCGTGAGTGACCCACCACGGCGATCTGTTTCGCGTTAACAGACTTGTCCGTGACCAGATAGTCCACGGCGCGTGACACGCCCCAGGCCCAGGCGGCAATGGTGCCCCAGTCGTAATTCTTTCGCGCTTTCGCGTAGTATGCCCGGATTCCCTCCTTCGCTTCGGGGCGGTCCGGTTCAACGTCGCCATTGTAAAATGTGGCGACGGCGTAGCCGCGATCGATGGATTGTTCGATGGCCCACACGTCCGCTTGTTTGCCGCGACCGGCGTCGGTCGCGCGGTTGTTTTGCGCGCCGGGACAGTTGTCCGGCATCCAAACGGTCGGCAGCGGCACGGTCGGGTCCGTGAGCACCGTATGGTTGCCGCAGAAATTCAGGCCGACAAACACCGGGGCGGGTTTCGTCCGTTGATTCGGCACGACCAGCAGGAGGTGAATTTGAGGCGCGCTGTTTGTTCCGAGAGTGATTGTGATCTCCTTCACTGTCGCCTTGCCGTCAAACAAACTTCTGTCCACGCGTTCAACCGAGAAATGCATCCCCGCCGGGGCCGGTGGCATGGCGCCATACATGTAATGCTCAAACAGCGCCTTCAATTCCGGTCGCCTGTTT
>QHNT01000026.1 GCA_003218515.1 Verrucomicrobiota bacterium
AGCCATTCATTGATTTTCAAACGATGATAATCGCCGAACGGCACGGCGATGTTCGCCGCGCCAAACGTCGGCGCGCACAGCGTCCACGCGCCGTCCCGTGCCCGGCCGATGGAATAATCGGCCAGTTGAATGCCGAAGGTCAACGAGTCGAGCAGCCCCCCGCCGTTCGCCGGTTTGTCGAACAGAGAAACGTCATCGCCTTCGGCCTTCAGATTGAAACCGAGGTGAATGCCCGGTGTGCCGTCGTTGTTGTCCGCGTAAAGCACCAGATATTGGCCGGGAACAAGCAACGTATTTGATGGGAAAACATATTTGCGCGTAATGCTCGCGTTGTCGCTGATGCTCATGTCGAAAAGATCAACCGTTTGACCGCCGTCGTTGTAGAGCTCAATCATGTCCGGGAAGCTGCTCCCGTGCGGGACGGCCGAGACGTTCTTCGCGAGCACTTCGTTGATCCGCACGTGCGAATAATTCGGGCTGACGGTCCACGGGCGCGAGGCGGTGACGTGCGCGGCGATCCCCGAGTCGGCCGGGTAAACGAATGGGTCGTCTTGATAGTAGCCGGCGTCGTTCCGGCCCGTCACATAAACGGTGTGGGTACCGCTGCTCAGGCCGGTGAGCGAAATCGTCGGTTGTGTGGTGATCGGCGTCTCCGCGCTCCACGCGCCGTTGTCGAGTTTCCATTTGTAATGGGTGTAACCCCAGAGGTAAGGCGGCACAACCGTGCCCCAGTTGAACGTGCCGCCCGGTCCAACGGTGAGGGTGGCGCTTGTGGATGTCGTCGTGACATAGGGCTCGCCGTAAATCAGGATGCCGGGCGGATTCAGCCCGCCGCGGTCGTATTTCGCGCCGTAACCGTTCATGAAGGCGGCTGAGCCGGGCCGCGGCGTGAGTGCAGCCTTGACGGCCTTCCAATCTGCGGTTGTGACGTCAGTAATAAGGCCAAGGTTGAGACCCGGTTCCAGGACGACATTGTTCGTGCCGGAGCCGTTCCATTGCTCGGGCAGAATATTGTTTTCGAAAATAACCGTGTGATTCGCCGGGTTATAGTTCGCCGTCAGCATCGGGCAATCCCAGATGATGTTGTTGGCGACATAGGCGCCTGCGCCGTAGCTCGGATCCGGTAGAGGCACGCCGTCGTCCGTGAAGTCAAACGCCGCAATGTCCGTCGCCAGGCCGCCGCCGCTTTCCTTGTTCACGTGGACGAGCGTGTTGTTGACGAAAATGAACCGTCCGGCGCCCGGCGATCCCCCGCCTTTGTTCAGGATGGCGTGGTCAACGTCGTAGAAGAGGTTGTTGATGATGGTCCACTCGGAAAATTGATTGGCAAAATCGACCCCGCCCGAAATCGCGCCGGCGGTGTCGCGCGCATCGTCGGTGCGGCTCGGATCACGATGCACGTGCATGAAGATGTTGCCCTCGATCCATGCGTCCGTGCTGTCGAGGTCGAGGTTGTCGTCGGAAGCGCCGTCGAAAACGTTGTTGATCACCTGAAGAATCGCGCCGGGCCGCTGACCGCCCGTGAAGTCAATCGTGTCATTGAAACCCCAGGTGTGGCCAAAATAGTTATCGCGCAAAATGCCATATCCACCCGCGGGAATGCCGTTGACGCCGTGAAGGCTCTCAGGACCGGTCGGCGGCGGATACGTCGGGAAGATGCAGTTCTGGACGATGAAGGAGCTCCCGTCGAACGAAATGTATTCCACCACCGGCGTGGGCGGCCAGGTGCAATGATCGATGAACACCATGGCATTGTTGACGTGGAGCTGGGCGTTGTGCCCGCCAATGGTCGTGCCGCCGCACGAGTCGAAATCGATATAGGCCAGTCGGCTCTCGACGGTTGAGTTGATAAAATCGAGGCTGCCCCAATTGCCGCCTCCGGGCACGCGTGTGATGTGGATGCGTTGCGTGTCGGCGCCTTGCGCCAGAATTCTGCCGGTGCCGTTGACAGTAATCGTCGCCCCGGCAGCCACGTAAACCGTCGTTCCCGGCTGGATCGTCAGCGTCACGCCATTGGGAATCGTCAGATTCGCGGTGAGATTGTAAGGCCCGCCCGCGGGTGTCCACGTTGTATCCGCCGTCATGGTGCCGCCGGCGTTCTGCACGCTGCCGTCGTCGTACCAAACGTCGATGTAGTTGCGGTCGAACTCGACACCGTTCGCGTCAAGCGATTGGACAAGGACGCGGTTGATGCCCGGCTGCAACGCGACGCCGCTGATGGTCCACGTCGCGTCCCACGCGGACCAATTGGCCGGTGAACCGTTCACAAGCACTTGACGCGTGTCAATGGCATTAGCCTGGCCGTTCAAGGAAACAGACGCGGTTGCGGTGCGCGGATAACCGTTCACAACCGGCAGGCTGCTGGTGGCGGTGATATTGAGCGGTATTTGCGACAGCACATAGCTCACCCGTGACGCGTTGAAGGCCTTCATCGTGTCAATGGTCGCTCTGGGAACGAAACCGTTGAGCAACTGATCGAGCAACGGGTCCATCTGCGCCGACGAAAACGTCGTGTCCGCGAGCGCTTTCAACCAGCGATAGTAAACAGGCGCAAACTCCGGCGTCTTCATGAAGCGGTCCATCACCGGGAGAGCCGTCATGCGGAATAGGCCATCACGCGGGCTGGTTGAGGTCAGCCCCCGCCCCATGATCGTGTCCATGTCGTAGGGCAACGCAAGAAACCGCGTGTCGTTCGTGCCGCGGTAAAGTGCGTAGTCGTCGCCAAAGCCATTGGCGAGACAGGTCTCGTTGTTGTCGAGCAGGGTGTTGATGGCCATGTATTTCATCCACTCGTCCACGTCGAGCACGCGTTGCACGTCGGAAACATACGTGGCGGGCGTAGTGCCGTTGGTCACATTCAACACAGCGATGAGCGCCAGGAGATCAGACCAGTCGTTTTCGATAAAATTGTTCTGCTTGAAGTAGGCGTTCGTGTACACATCCACGGCATAGTCCGGCCCGTGCCAGGTCAGGTCCGCGGCGCTGCTGATGCCGGACGCAGGGTCGCGGATTCCCCGGTAGGAGTTCCCCTGTGAATCCAGCGGCCAGCTTCGTTTCACAAAATCATTGTTGTACTGCTCATTGGCCGCGTAGGAACCGAATGAATTGACGTCGGGGAGCGGGAGCGACATTTCGTCCACGCCATTGACCCGGACCTGCACCGCGCGCGAATCCGGCATGGGCACTTCCACGCGCCGGAAAATGGCGCTGCCAAGCACTTGGCTATAACCGTACTGAGAGTTCAGATTGATGCCCGCCTGTTTTTTCCAAAGCCGGTCCGACGGGATGTTCACATGAAAATTGTGCGGACGGGACGCGCGCGTGCCGTGACCGCGGTTGCGCACACCGACGTTGTAACGCAACTGCGTGGCCGTTCCGCCGCTGAGCACGCCGTCCGTAGTGATCCACGTCGCATTCATGTTGGCGTCGCTGTCGGTGGTCGCTCCGGTGCTGTTGTCACTCAGCGCCTCCAAGTACGCGCGTTCCGCCGCGGTCATAATGATGCGATAGACGGGCTGGTTGCCGGAGTAGCTCCCGTTGTCCACCTGATAGAGAAGATTTGCGGTGCGGGTCGAACCGGTCGGGGCGGTCCAATTCGGATAGGTGCGGAGGTTGTTCTCGGCATCACGCGCCTGCAGATAAAACTCCACGATGGTGCCATTCGGCTGCGCCGGCAGAATGGCGCCGTAGATGCCGTCACCAGCCACGCCGTCGCCATGCCCTCCGTCGTCGAACATCGGCGCCGTGGTAAAACTCGCGGCCCCGTCCACGCGATAATCAATCGTTACCGTCAATCCATTCGTGTGTTCGTCCACGATCCGCGCGCTGACGGTCACCACATCCGTCGGCGCCGGAAGGACGGGAGTATGGGCCATCCCGGTGATCAGCGGAGCAACGTTGGTTGCCGCAATGGAGTTGGGTCGGCCGGGTGTGCCGTTGAGCGACGCGCTCGGCCCCCAGTTGTGGGCATAGGTGTTGGGCAGAGCCGGATTGATCAACTCCAACGAACTGCCCGCGCCATCGTGTGGAGCGGACCATTCCCAGCCCAGTCCGCCGTAATGGTCGAGCGCGCCCGTCACACCACCGGCGCCGAGCACCCGCGCCGCCCAATCGCCTTCATTGTAAAACTCGACGCTGTTCACGACCTGGCCGGTGTTGTCGCTCAACTCCAAGCTGTGCCCCAGAGTGCCTGCCCAGCCAGCCGCGAAGTTGGCCACGCCCGGATGTTTTCCCGCAAAGGTCGGCCCGTCCGCCGCCACGACGAGGTAGCCGCCGGCAACCAGAAGGGTGTTTGTCGGAAACGTAAACGCGACGCCTTTGGTGATCTGCCAACCCGACAGGTTCACAGCGGTGCTGCCGGCGTTGTATAGCTCGAACCATTCCTCGAGCACGTTCGTGCTCGCAGGATGATACATGATCTCATTGACGATCACGTCACCGGCGAATGCCGATGACGCGCAGGCCAAAGAAACGAAAATCCCGCAGCAGAACTTCACGGCGGTTTGCATATCGTGATAATTCGAGTCAACCGGCGAACTGGCGCGCCCCATAGGCGGGACCGCGCAGACTGTAGGAGAGATAAAACGGTGTGCGAGGAGTGTGTTTTTGCGTTTTCATTGTTTCATGACCGATTCACATTCACGCCGTGCGGAATCGCGTTCCCGGCCGAGCCACGCGAGCGATCGTGAAAAACAGACGACCCTCATACTTCACACCAAAATGGAGGACTGCAACAATAGTGTTAAGAACAAGCAAATTCTGTTCCGCAAACCGGCAATTTCGAGATATTTTTCCGCCCTCGTGAGATAACAAGGATTGGCCCCTTCGACCCTGCCGGGCTTAGTTCATTGCGGTCGCGCTCGTCACGGACGGCACTGACAGCAACACGCTTCCGTGTTCCGCTTGGCGGTGCGACGTCCGCTCGCTATACGCTCGGCTTCACGCTCGCTTGCCAACGAAAGACCGACGCGACCCAGCCGAAGGCAGTCAAGGGTTATCCAATTGTGACCTTCCAACAAGAATTCCTGATCCGTTGGCGACTGAACGCTCCTGGTGGACGGCTTAATCGGCAGTCCAACATAACTACTCTTTGGCCGTTCACGCGCCGACAGATGAGTCAGGTTTTGGAATGTCGAGCACGGGCTGGAGACGAGTGGCGTCGCTTGGGAAACTCGATTCGC
>QHNT01000027.1 GCA_003218515.1 Verrucomicrobiota bacterium
CAGCACACGGGATCGTTGGCGCCGGCCAGCGCCGTGTCAGTGTGGAACGTGCAGCCCGCGCAGAGCGACTACACCGCCCAGAACGGGCGGGTGTCCTTTGCCGCCGCCAGCCCGGGGTCGTGGCCATCGAACAACGGCGCGCTGGCGGAATTCGTTTTCCAGGTTCAACCAGGGCAGACTGCCCAGTATCGCTGGCCGATTCACTTGAACGGCCTGGAACTGACGCCGGACGGCTACGATGTGCGTGATCTTGCTGACAGCGATCTCTATTTCATCGGCCGCGACCCGCTGCCGCCGCACCTGGGCGCCTCGGCCAGCGGCGTTGCGTCGGATGGTTTCCACCTTTCGCTAAGCGGCGAGTCGGGCGTTCCCTACTCGATCGAAGTCTCCACCGATCTGGTGAACTGGGCGTCGTTGACGACATTGACGGCAGCCGACGGGAAGCTGGACTTCACTGATGCCGGCGCAAAAGACGCGGGACACCGATTCTATCGCGCCAGGCAGCAATGACAGACGGCTTCGCGCGCGGGCGGTGTCCTGATTTCCTTCAGGTGGGTGCGCCGCTGCCGCGGCGCGCGGCGGCGCCGCAGCACCGCCGCCACCAAATTAGGACATTACCCACGCGCGCGACTCGGCCCCTTCAAGTCATAGCAGGTGAAACGCCTCGCAAGAAAGTCTGGCTTCACGCTGATTGAATTGCTGGTGGTCATCGCGATCATCGCCATTCTTGCTTCACTGCTGCTGCCTTCGCTGGCCAGGGCCAAGGAACAAGCCAGGATGGCCAAATGCAAATCGAACCTGCGGCAGTGGGGCATCACGCACACGCTTTATTCCGCCGACAACCAGAACACACTGCTTGAAACGTGCGAATTGTTTGGTTACACGGATCGCGCGCCCGGCACCATCCGTCTGCATCGCCAGCCTGATCCACAGTTTTTCAACCTTGAAGCGATTGCACCCTACATCCCCGGACTTAACATCGACCTCAATAACGCCAGCAATATCTATGTGGGCGGCATCTGGTGGTGTCCTTCTTCGGTAAAAGAGTCAATGGATGAACTCATAATGGTAACGCGATCCTTTGGACATTTTAATACCTCCTATTCCTACTTTGCGCGCGTGGAAAAGTGGAAACCCGGCGAGGCCAGCATTCCGGACGACCTGACAGCGAACGAGCCGCTAGCCGATCGGTTGCTGATGACCGACATGTTGAACCAATCCGGCTACCTGAATGCCTGGGCGTATAACCACGGGAAGATACCAGGAGTGTATCGCGATCCGGGCCCGCCCAGGTTTTCCGGGATCCATCATCTTTTTGGCGACGGCCATGTGGTTTGGAAGTCAGTTAAGAATTTCAGGATCGAGGACCTCCGGCCAAATAGCACGAACATCGGGGTGGTGCCGGATGCCGCGGGAAATGCGACCTATTATTGATTGATTCAATACTGGCTGGCGAGAACTGGATTGCGTTTATGTTCTGTATGCGCAACTGCTGACAGGGCGATGAAACTTTTGAGAATCGAGGCGCGTCGATTGCCTGTGCCATGGATAGGCAGGTCGTTGGCGTTGGACTCCACGGTGCCGGTAGTGCCGGCCATCGCAAGATTCCTGCGCTATGGCTTCCTTCTCTTCTGGGTGCCCGCAGCCAACCAACAGGACCTTAACGATCTGAAACGTCTTCAGGACGCTCTGCCTCATTCACGGTGAAGAAGCTCGGTATCTGTCGATGGCCTTGCGCGACGAGGAAGCTTGCCTTCACGCTTATCGAACTGCTGGTCGCCATCGCGATCATCGCCATTCTGGCGGCGCTGCTTCTGCCCGCGCTGGCGAAAGCCAAAGAACGTGCTCGACGCGCAAAATGCATGTCGAACCTTCGCCAGTTCGGCATCACGCACACCCTTTACGCTGATGACAATGCCGGCGTGCCGTTGGAAACCTGCGAGGTGTATCAAAACGGACCAGCCCGCATCCCTCCGATCGTGTTTATCTGGCGGACGCAGCCGGCGGACTATCTCAGTGTGGAAGCTCTTGCGCCTTATTTGCCCGGGGTTCACGTCGCACCGGGAAACGTGGAGGTGGGCGGCATCTGGTGGTGTCCGAGCACGCGTCAAGATACTCAGAAGCAGCTGAACGACGTCGTTAATTTCTGGGGCTACTTCAATTCTTCATACAGCTACTTTGCGCGTGTTGACCTCTGGCGTCCTGGACAAGCGACTCAGCCGGACGATTTGACCGCCAAGGAATTGCGCTGTGACCGGCTGTTGATGAGCGACGTGCTGGTCTGGTGGGACTACGGAAAGCTCTGGAGCTACAATCATGGAAAAAAACCCGGCATCGTTCAGGATCCGGGTCCCCCGGGAATCGACGGGTTGAACCAGCTTTACGGCGACGGCCGGGTCATCTGGAAATCAGCAAAACAGTTCGATCTTCCAGCTTTATACGCCCGAACGGGAACCAACGGCATGGTGAGAGCCACCGTCGGCGGCATTACCTTCTACTGAATGTAGGGGGTAGGGCGCGTCTCCGTGCGCGCCGCAGAGTCGAATCCGTTCGCCGAGCGGCGCGCACGGAGTGACGGGCGCAGCTCGGCACCACCACCAAGCTGATGCGACCCACGTAATTCCCCTCACCCGGCCTGAAGGCCACCCTCTCCCCATCGGATGGGGAGAGGGACAGGGTGAGGGGTCTTCGGGAATCTTGCAGACCGGACTCGATAGGGTGGTAGTGCCAAGGCGCGATCGCTGGAGTGACGCGCCCCACCTGACATACATCGAAATTTTCTTTGTCACGATTCTAAAACGGGAGCCACTTGAAATCAAAAATCCTTTCCATCATCCAGGTGGCTGCCAGCAGAACGATGATGGCCGAGCCGAAACGGAACGTGAGCCTTTGATATACCCAGGAACTGCGCAGCCCAAAAGCCAACGGCAGGAAGACAGCGACAATGGCCAGTTGCCCGAACTCCACGCCGAGATTGAATCCCACAAGCGTCAGCGCGAGCGTTTGCCGCGCCAGACCGAGATCCGTCAGCGCGTTTGCGAAGCCGAAGCCATGAACGAGTCCAAAGCAAAAGGCCACGATCCAGCCGCGTTCGGCGACAATCGGGCGGATGTTGTTCGCTGCGGCCAGGATGACCGAAGCCGCGATGGTGGATTCCACCAGCCGCGCCGGCACACGAACAATTCCCAGCGTGGCCAGACTCAGCGTGAGGGAGTGCGCCAGGGTGAACGCCGTGACGATCTTCAACACGTTGATCAGCGCCGGGCGAAAATGATCCACCACACGCCAGCCGTCGGGTCCGCGCTTCAGCACGGATGGCAGCAGCAACGCCAGTAAAAACAGGATGTGATCGTAGCCACTCCAGATGTGCCAGACCCCTTCGCGGTTGAAATCCAAAAACTGTCGCCAACGCGAGGACCCCGCCAGTGCGAATTGTTGCCTCGGTTTATCCGGGCTGAAGACTGCGGTCTGCACTTTGCCCGCATATTCGAGTCGGAACAGGCCGCGATGGAGCGCGTCGGTGTCAAAGAACGCGCGATAATCAACCTCCAGGTTCCCGGGCGGGGTGGGGTTTTCCACCGCGAAGCGCAACACCGCATAGGCGCCGTCGCTGAAATGATCGACGAGCAGGTCGGTGGTTTTCCACCGCCGAACGGCGCCATCCACCTTCACCTGCAGCCGCGACTGCGCGTAGGTCTCGATTTCCTTTTGTTTTGCTTTGATTTCGCCCCAGGAAATGTCGCCGTCGTGGTTGGCGTCCAGCCCGATGACTTGCTCCAGGTCGATCAATGAAATGTCCCACTGGCTGGTCACGTTCGTGTCGTTCACCGAGACGCTCAAATAACTGCTGCTCCCTTGATGCGCGCAAACGCTCGCGCTGAAGCTGAGCAGAAGCGTCGCAGCCCAGCCGATCCATCGGTGCAAATAACCGATAGGCCGGAGCGCGGACCGCCTTGTCCGCGAGTTGTTTTGGAGGTCAGGGCTCGACGGAGTCTCGCCCCACCGCATCTGGACTATGAACCGCCCCCTCACCCGGCCTCCGGCCACCCTCTCCCCCCGCGGAGGGGGAGAGGGAAGGGGTGAGCGGGCAGGTTCATGGACAGGGAACACCTCCGCAATCCGGACGTGAATCGAAGCCATGAACCGGCCGGAATCCCCCTCAACCGCCCTCCGGGCACCTTCTCCCCCACTGGGGGAGAAGGACGGGATGCGGGGGTACGGTTCATGGGAAGCGAACACCTCCAAAAATTGGACGTGAGTTGGGGCCATGAACCTCTTCTGGTCTCCCCTCTCCCTGCCCTCTCCCCGCAAGGCGGGGAGAGGGTGGCCGCAGGCCGGGAGAGGGGTTGGTTCATGGACAGCCATTTCTGCCGCGTCTTGCGCCCTTGAACGAGCTAGTGATTGATTTGCGCCGTTTTTCACCGCACATCGCTGGCTATGGAGCAAGTCCGACTCAAGTAAAGCTTCGTCATATGGAATTATCGCCCAAGTTTTGCCAGACATGCATCTTCACGTCGATTTTTTTCAGAACGCCGAACGCCGGTCACGCGCAACTCGACACCACCACCATGCCGCTGGTCGACTCCCTCTCCCCACGACGCAGGAGTGGGGAGAGGGTAAGGGAGAGGGGATTCCAATTATCCGATTCGATGGAACGTGCCCCTCTCCCCAGCCCTCTCCCCGCTCGTGCCTCGCAGGGAGAGGGAGCGGGAGGCTTCCACGATGGTGGTAGTATCCAGATGCGCCCGCGCCGGTCGCGGCGGCGTCGGCAGACGACGCGGCTCCAGAGAGAATCCGCGTCCGCACAGGCGAGGCAGGATACTCCAGCGATCCAATCCGGCCTGGCCAACCTGGCGTGGTCCCCCCTGAAGTTCATTCCGATGAACAGCGCTGCCAGGCGGTATAAAAATAAATTTCCGAACAGAAACCGATTGTCGAATGCCCAGAGGCTCCCCTCACCCTTCCCTCTCCCCTCATCGGATGAGGGGAGAGGGTGGCTTTAGCCGGGTGAGGGGA
>QHNT01000066.1 GCA_003218515.1 Verrucomicrobiota bacterium
GTTCCAGGTGGGTTCAACTGCCCATGCAAAATGGGTTGTTAATCCAATCGTGATAAGACTTAAAACGGCACTGAATGTTTTATTCATCGTGCCATCAGTCTAGGAATTGAGAATGTTTTACATAATCGGTGCTGGTCTGATTATTGTGTCAGGAAGTTGACAGCCCCTTTTGTCAGGGTTCGGACTACACGCGTGTCGGTGTTTGACTACAAAATGTGGGAGCGCAAGAAATCCCTATGATGTGCCCGTCCGCTGGCCCGCTTGAACCGGAAGAGGTTGCGGAAACAAAAACAATTTGTTGTGTTAGGCGCGCGCTGGAATTAACACATCCAGCATCCTCGAATTGTGCCTTCGCGATTTTGACAGAGTAACCTTCGCGCTTCTCAAAATTGCTCCTATCCAGGCGAGTTTTCACACTTCCGCAGCCGATGCGATTTCCATGCTGAAATGACACCGCGCAGGTGGGAAAGAAAGGGCTTCCGTGGCCGCACGTTCACGAGGCACGGTAATTTGCGCCGGAGGTGAGCAACGTGGTGCAACCGTAACCCGGCTTGAATCTATTCGATCTCAATCACTGTGTTTCGGCTTCAGCGCGGCTTTCCTGTCTTTCTGGACGGGTAATCTCCGCGTAAAGCCAGGGCTCCTTTTCGAGATGCGCCTTGCGAATCTCCTCGATAGCTTCCCGTTCGGCTTCGGAATCGGATCTGATGCTATTGTCGAGCGTGTGTTTGTGGTATTCGCGGTTGTTCCACCATTCGGCGGTGTAGCTCCAATGCGCGTCGAGGCGGATCGCCAGGTTATACCGAACACCATTGATGACAATTTCCTTTTGGCTGCTGGAGTCCATAACCGGGATTTCAATCTTTCCAACTGACAGCCAGCAACAAGACTGGCAAAAGGCCGCCGGAAGACTTGCGTTGGGCAGGTGACATAGCGGAGCTTGTTGAGCTACAAACATGCCGACCCTTGTCCGAGAGAGATTTTTGAGCTTTTCCCGTGAATTCATACTCGGTTCCCGTGTTGCGTCAAATCTACTCGTGCGTGAAATGGGGAAAATCACCCACTTATCTTGTCTATTGGGCTTTTTCCCCCAGGCAACGCTCCCCTCCTGTCGTCGCTCACTCAACCTGATGGCATCGGCGCTGTCAAAAGCCAGGGCGCTGGTATGCTGCATGCCGGAGGCAAAGAGGCTACGCGCGCCATCCGGGGTGAATACATAAACAGACCCATCATCGTCAGTCGCAAAGAGATTACCGGCGCTGTCGAAAGCCAGAGCAAAAGGGCTGTAGATGTTCGTGGCAAAAGCGCTCCCGGCGCCGTCTGGAGTGAATTTGTAAATGGTGGCGCTGAATCGGTCCGCTACAAAGAGGTTGCCGGCTCGGTCAAGTGCCAGACCAAGAGGGCGCTTCATTCCGGCGGCAAAGATGCTCTGCGCGCCATCCGGCGAAATTTTCACAACGCTCCCGTTCGCTTCAGACACGAAGAGGTCCTGGCCGGAGGAGCTGTTGTTCGCGGCCATAATCACCGTTGACGGGGAGCCGGTTTCTTGAGATGAAGAGGCGATCACGGACAACAAGAGCGACACGGCCAACGTTTTGAGTGCGTGAGGTCTTAGCGTTTTCATAACGTACCTTCCTGCTTTCCAATTCGCCGGAGTTATACGCGCGGTTGGTTTTGTGTCTCAACGGGGTGGACTCCCTAAAATCGACTTGGATCACACCGCAAAAACATCGGGATGTTCGCCCCGGCAGTCCGGTAGGATGAGGCGGTGTTGACCTCAGCAGGGTCCGGCGAGAGGGCGCCCTGACGACGGCGAGGTCAGCCAGGCAAAATGTCCAAATGTCCAAAAACCCAACCTTTTTCACCGAGAAACCGGTTTTGCCGCCATACCACAAACGTGGTATGGCGCCATACGCGTTCCCTGCTAAACTAGGCCCATCCTTCACCGGCCAGACGAAGAGCGGTGATGAAATTCGTCCAGATTTGGGAGGGGAACCAATTCTTCGTCGTCCCTGGTGCCGAGGACACCAGGGACGACAGCTGAGACCCAACCGTAAAGATTGACGGTTGGGTGTTTTTTCGATACGTCTCCTTCTCCTTAAACCACTGGCTTGACGCGCATGCAGTCTCGAATCCCTTCACAAAAAGCGCCGCGCGACTGGCTGACTCATTTTCTCTGGTTCCTGTTCGCTCTCCGAACGTGCGCCAGTGACTGGCCTCAGTTCCTGGGTCCTGACCGCAATGGCGTTTATGCCGACAGCGATCTGGCTAATTCATGGCCAAAAGAAGGACCACCTGTCGTGTGGCGGAAAAAAATCGGCCAAGGTTTCAGCGGCCCAGCGGTTTCGTCCGCCAAACTGATCTTATTCCATCGGCTGCATGATAAAGAGCTTGTTGAATGCCTCGATACGAAGGACGGCAAATCGCTTTGGACTCTGGATTATCCCGCCGGTTATCGCGATGACTTCGGTTTCGACGAAGGCCCGCGCGCCACGCCGACGATCACCGGCGGGAAGGTCTTCACCTTCGGCGCAGAGGGCGCCTTGTGCTGTCTGGATTTCAACAGCGGCAAAGAAATTTGGAACGTGAACACGAAGAGCAGGTTCCAGGCGCCCAAAGGCTTCTTCGGCATGGCCTGCTCGCCGTTGATCGAAGGCGACGCCGTGCTGCTGAACATTGGCGGAGCGAACGGCGCGGGCATCGTTGCCTTGGACAAGACCAGCGGCAAACTGTTGTGGAAAGCCACGGAAGACGAAGCCAGCTACTCGTCGCCTGTCGCCGCCACGCTCCACGGCCGACGTTACGCCTTTTTTTTCACGCGACGTGGGCTGGTCGCTTTGGATCCGTCGACCGGCGAAGTATTTTTTGATTTTCCATGGCGACCCGGAATCCGCGAATCGGTCAGCGCCGCCGCACCGCTGGTCATCGGCGACCTCGTTTTTCTTTCGGCCAGTTACCAAACGGGCGCTCTCCTCCTGCGCGTCAAAGACAATGGAGTGGAAAAAGTCTGGTCCGCCCTCGACGCGCTATCCAACCACTACGCGACCAGTGTTTATCACGACGGTTTCCTGTACGGATTTGACGGGCGCCAGGAAACGGGACAAAACCTGCGTTGCATTGAGTTGGGAAGTGGAAAAGTTCGCTGGAGCGAAGAACGGTTCGGCGCCGGCACGGTCACTTTAGCCGGTCAAAATCTGCTGGTGCTCAGGGAAAACGGCGAACTGGTCCTTGCACCCGCTTCGCCGGACGGCTTCACACCCATTGGCCGCGCGCAAATTCTCCCCAACGGCGTCCGCGCTTATCCAGCCCTCGCCGATGGCCATCTCTACGCTCGAAGCAAGGACACGTTGGTATGCGTTGATTTGCGGAAGCCGAAATAAGAATTGAAAAACGGCCGTGAAAATGTTTCCTTCACCGCACCCATGGCTGACGAAAACTCAACCGGCGCCGGTTCTCCTTCTCATGAAGCCACCCCTCTCCACTCCGGCAAGGGGAACTCGGCAAGCGCGTCCGAACGATCGCTCCCCTCCGCCGGATGGATTGGGAGCGGGTCTGCGGCCGGGTCTCCTCGCTCCGCTGGGGTTTCTCAACGGCTGATGTCTCTCGATGCCTTGCGCGGGTTTGACATGTTTTGGATCATCGGAGCTGAAGACCTGTTCCATGGGCTGAACAAAATCAGCAATACCGGTGCCTTTCGCGTCATCGCCGGGCAACTGGACCACGAGGACTGGGAGGGCATTCACTTTTACGACCTGATCTTCCCACTCTTCGTTTTCATTGTCGGCGTGTCTCTGGTCTTTTCCCTGAGCAAAGCGATGGAGACCGCGGGCCGGGGGGCGGCTGTTCGCCGCGTCATCCGAAGAGGCGTGATTCTGTTCCTGCTCGGAATTTTTTACTACGGCGGCTTCAGCCACGATTGGCCTGACATCCGGTTGATGGGCGTGCTCAATCGCATCGCGCTTTGCTATCTGTTCGCCGGATTGTTTTTTTGTTTCTTCCGGCTCAAAGGCCTGCTGGCGATTTGCGTCGTGTTGCTGGTCGGTTACTGGGCGTTGCTGAGTTGGGTTCCGTTCCCGGACGTGCGGCCCACGCCTGGCGACTCTCAAACCGTCTGCCGCGAAACCGGCTTCACCAACGTCGCCCAATTGAATCTCACGAGCACGAACCTGATTTCCGGCGCCTTCATCAAAGGGGTCAACCTCACGCATTACATTGACCAGAAATATCTGCCCGGAATGAAATGGGACGGCACCTGGGACCCCGAAGGGCTGTTGAGCACGCTGCCTGCCATTGCCACTTGCCTGCTCGGCATCTTCGCTGGCCTGCTAATTAAAAACAAAGACATCGAAGACGGTCGCAAGGTGCAATACCTGCTCTGCGCCGGATTGGCCGGCGTGCTCCTCGGTCATCTCTGGGGACTGCAATTTCCTGTCATCAAAAAGATCTGGTCCTCCTCCTACGTGCTGGTATCCGGCGGTTACAGCGCGCTTCTGCTCGGTATTTTCTACCTCGTGATTGATGTCTGGAAATACCAGAAATGGTGCCAGCCGTTCCTCTGGATCGGGATGAATTCGATCACGGTCTATCTGGCCAATAACATTATCAACTTCGACCGGCTTGGACTCCGTCTCGCCGGCGGTGACGTGAAGAGGTTTTTCGACAACACTGTCACCACCGGCTTCGGCGACCTGGTCGTCGCGCTGATCGGCCTGGGCCTGGGCATTTGGCTCTGTCATTTCCTCTACCGCAAAAAAATCTTCCTCCGACTGTAGCGACGGTTGTGCGTCTGTCTTCAAAAATCCTGATCAGGGCGAGCGGCGCACTCTTGTGTGTGACCTGTTGCCTGGCGGAAAACAAACCAGATGAAGACTGGCCGCAATTCCTCGGCCAGCACGGCAACGGCATTTCCGATGAAACCGGCCTGCTTGAGCGCTGGCCCACCAACGGCCTGCCGATCATGTGGGAGAAAAAAATCGGCACCGGGTACGGCGCGCCTTCCGTGCGCGCCAAACGAGTGGTGCTTCATCATCGCATGGCTGATGAGGAAATGGTCGAATGCTTTGAGGCCGCAAGCGGCAAACCGCTTTGGCGCTATGGCTATCCCAGCCAGTTCGTTGATCCCTACGGTTATAATAACGGGCCGCGCTGCACTCCGCTGCTCACCGCCGACCGCTGTTACACCTTCGGCGCGGAGGGCAAATTGGTCTGCCTGGAACTGCAAGCCGGCAATTTGGTCTGGCAACGCGATACAGCAAAGGAGTTTGAAGTGCCGCCCCCGTTCTTCGGCGTCGGCAGTTCGCCGATCCTCGAAGGCAACCTGTTGATCGTAATGGTCGGCGGCCAACCCAACGCCGGCGTGGTCGCGTTCGATGCCAGGACTGGAAAAACGGTCTGGGAAAACGTCGGTGAAAAGAACTGGCAGGGAGTGACGATGACCGGCTGGCCGGGCGAACCGAAAGTGCGCTGGAAACGCTGGGACAAACAGGCCAGCTATTCGACACCGGTACCCGCGACGGTCAACGGCCAGCGGCAAATCTTTTGTCTGATGCGACAGGGATTGGTTTCGTTGAATCCGACCAACGGAAACGTGAACTCCAGTTTCTGGTTCCGCTCGCGCGTCGAGGAATCGGTCAACGCGATGAGCCCGGTGGTGGTGGACGATCTGGTTTTTATCTCCGCAGCTTACTATAAAATCGGTTCCGTCCTGCTCCGAGTGAAGCCGGACAACCGGAGCTTCGACGAAGCCTGGCGCAGCACCGCGCTGGAAATTCATTGGAACACGCCCATCTATCACGGTGGGTATCTGTATGCGTTCAGCGGTCGCAACGAGCCCGACGCGCGTTTCCGTTGTGTCGAGCTGAAAACCGGCAGGTTGCTGTGGGACCGCGACGAGAGCTGGCCATTGCACAGCAGCCACGAAACACCGCAGCCCAATGTTTACGGTCGCGGCTCGGCCATCCTAGCGGATGGAAAATTGATTGTGCTCGGCGAGGGCGGCCTGCTCGGCCTGTTCAAAGTCAATCCGCAAAAGCCGCAGGAAATATCCCGCTGGCAGGTGCCGCAACTGCATTACGCCTGCTGGGCCGCGCCGGTGTTGTCGCGCAGAAAACTTTACCTGCGCAGCGAAGAGGAGTTGGTTTGTTTGAACCTGGCGAAGTAGCGCGTTTATCCGGCCTGGCCCCGGCATCAGCGGGAAACCGCGAATGGACGCGAATGAACACGAATCAAGTCGGAGACCGGCGCTCCAATCGCCCCCCTCAAGGGCAGCCGCGGGTCCATTCCCGGCCGCGTATTGGACTATGAGCCGTAGCCGACCACGTGAGCGGGGCTATTTGAGAATGCGCTGACTGACTTCCCCGGCTGCGAGGTTTATCGGCCTCCCTGCCTCCACTCAATGCGCGAAAGCTTTTTCGTCTTCGGCCAACGGTTTGTTCACTGTTTCGGGGGCCCAGATGAGGGCGATGATTCCAAGCAGGTAAGACGAAGCCATCAGCATTGCCGCCAGGCGGAACCCGGGCATGGCCGTCAGTCCTTGCGCCGCCTGGGCGAGCGGGCCGAGCAGAAAAACGCCGAAGGCCGTGACGTATCGGCCAACGTTGTAACAAAAGCTGGTGCCGGTGGTCCGCAGTCGCGTGGGGAAGAGTTCCGGAAAATAAATCGCGTAACCGCCGAACGGCGCAAAAACGCAGAAGCCGATGATCGGCCACAGATACCAGATCTGCGCCGGCCGGCTGAAGGTGGAAAAAGCCCAGATCAAACTACCCCAGGCCAGCACCAGCGCGATCAGAAACGAAACACGACGCCCGCGTCGCGCCGCGAGGGCCGTGAAACAGGAAATGCCCAGAAATGCGCCGATCTGCTGCAGAATGCCGCCGATGGACTTCAATCGTGTCTTCTCATCGTCGGTAACCGCTTTATCAAGCAGGCCGCGAATCTCTTCCTTGCGGTCGGAAGTCAGCGGCGTGTTCAACTCCCGGATCGCGTCAGCCTTCCCCCCGCCCCGTGAGATGCGCGCAAGGAAATTGGCGTATTTGCGCTTTTCCTTCTCGTCCAGCGCGCCCACTGCGGCGACGTGGGCATCGAGCGAACCGGCGCTGAGGATGGCTTCCATTTTCGGCCGGGTCTGTTTTTCAACGGTCGGGATCGCGGAATCGATCAACTCAGGCGTGTAAAACCCAACGCCCCACAGCCCGATTTGGCCGGCAATGGCAAGGCCCAGCCCGACGAGTGTGTGACGCCGCCAGCGCGCGTCGGTAAAGAGATCACTAATCCGCCCAAACTTATCCATGGCCTGTGCTTGCGCGGCGGCAGCCTTTGCGGCGACCCATCGCTCCGGCTCTTTCAGCCGGGCAAAGACAAAAACAGCGATGAGCGCGGGCAGCGCGCCCAGGTAGTAAAGTCCACGCCATCCCCAACCCAGTTTGTCACCCGGGACAACGACCCCCAGGGAAAGTGCCGCGAGAATGTTCCCGATCGCCGACAACGCCTGCAATGATCCGAGCGCGTGCGGGCGCGCGCGGTCCGGCATCACCTCCGCCAGGAGCGCCGCACCGACGGCAAACTCGCCGCCGACGCCTGCGCCAGTCAGGAACCGGAAGATGGCAAACATCGACCAGCTCTTCGCAAATCCGCTCAAGCCTGTGCAGACCGCGTAAACGAGAATGGTCACGGCCATCGTTTTGGCCCGGCCCCATTTGTCCCCGATGCTGCCAAAGATCAATCCGCCCGTCGCCCAACCCACGATGAAAATGGAAGTAGCCCAGGTACCGAATTTGACCTGCGTCAAGGTATCGGCCTGGGGCATGAGATCCTGCATCGTGATCGAACGGGAGTTCGTGAAGATTTGCTGATCGAAGCAATCGAACATCCAGCCGAAGGCGGCGATCAGGAAAACAAACCAGTGATAGCCGGTTAACTCACGCCACCAGGGTCCGGACACGGGGGAAGCGGAGGATGTCGCAGAATTCATTGATTCAGTGATTCCGTCGTGGAACGCGATCCTAGCTACACGTATTTTTTTAAAGAGCCAAGTAATTACTTCGCAATTGCGCCGCGCCGGAGCGCGGGCCGCCAGCCCGCGTGAGCAGGCCGCCACCGCCAGCGGGGGGTGATGAGCCGCCGCTCGTGGCTGGTATTTTTAGGCGAGGCGACAAAAGCGCGGAGAGTTCTCTGGACAATCTGTCCGGGCGCTCGGCTTCGCGGCAACGCTGGGCCGGCTGCCCGCGCTCCCAACAAAAAGGCCCGTTCTTGCGAACGGGCCGCCAAGAAGAAGCACAATTCGTTTACTTGTTTGCCGCGGCCGCTTTCGTCCCGGCCCCCGCGGTCGCCGGTTCGGCCGCCGGCGCAATAAAATCCACCCATTCCAGAATCGCCCACTGCGCGGCGTCGCCCTGGCGCTGGCCCAGTTTCACGATGCGCGTGTAGCCGCCGTTGCGCTCCTTGAACAACGGCGCCAATTCCTCGAAAAGGATGCGCACGACGTCTTCGCCTTTGCGCCAGGCCTCGCGTTCGGTCTTGCTCCGGTGCAATGTGCGGGCCTGATGGCGCAGGCGCGCTGCCGCAAGGCGGCGGGCGTGAATTGTGCCGGCCTTGCCCAGGGTGAGGATTTGCTCCGCAACCGAGCGGGCCGCTTTCGCCCTGGCCAGCGTGGTGGTCACGCGTTTGTGCTTGATGAGACTGCAAACCAGGTTGGCCAGCATTGCGTTGCGGTGTTGGCCGGTGCGACCGAGCTTGGCGGTTCGTTTCCGATGACGCATAACCGCTCCTCAGACTTGTAGTGCTTTGGCTTCCTCCTTGGGCGCTTCGAGCAAAGAGGGGTCGATGTTCATGCCCAGGGTCAGTCCGAGCGCCGCCAGTTTCTCCTTGATTTCGTTCAGCGACTTCTTGCCGAAGTTGCGATACTTGAGCATTTCGGCTTCGGTCTTCATCGCGAGCTGGCCGACAGTCGTAATATTTGCGTTGTTCAAGCAGTTGGCCGCACGCACGCTCAACTCGATTTCATTGACGCTCATGTTGAGCAGTTTCTTGAGCTTGGCCTTCTCGTCGTCCTGTTTGGTTTCGGCTTCCTCGAACTCGACCGCATTCTTGTCATAGCCGACAAAGACATCGAGGTGATGCTGTAGAATCGCCGAGGCCTGGGTCAGGGCGTCGTCCGGCGAAATGCGACCGTCGGTCAGGATTTCCAGGATCAAACGGTCGTAATCCGTGCGCTGGCCGACACGAGCGGCTTCCACGGCGTATCGAACGCGTGTCACGGGCGAGAACAAGGAATCGATCGGGATCACGCCGATGAGCTGGTCGATCTTTTTATTTTCGTCTCCAGGGCAAAAACCTCGGCCCACCTTGATTTCCAGTTCCATCTCAAACTTTTTCTTTTTGTCCAGCGTGCAGATCAACTGGTCGGGGTTGACCAGCTCGACGTTCTGGTTCAGTTTGATGTCCCCGGCGTTCACCGCACCGTCCTTGCTCACGGAAAGCGTCAGCGTTTGGGGTTCGCGCGTGTGGGCCTTGAACTTGATTTTCTTGAGGTTCAAAACGATGTCGGTCACGTCCTCGACGACGCCGTCGATGGTGGTGAATTCGTGCATCGCTCCGTCGATTTTGATGGAGGTGATCGCAGCGCCTTCGAGCGAGGAGAGGAGGACGCGGCGCAGTGAGTTGCCAACGGTATGGCCGTAACCGGTTTCAAACGGTTCGGCGATAAACTTGGCGAAGGTTTCCGTGGCGGTTGAATCCTCCTTGGTCAACCGCTTGGGCATTTCGAAACGGCCTAAACGTACTGGCATAGTTTTCTTTCTCGCAATTTTAATCTGACCCGAACCGATTCATTCCCGCCGCAGTTCGGGTCCGTATAATTGCATCGTGCTCTCACTCAAGAGCGGCTGCTCAGCGGGAATAAAATTCGACCACCGCCTGCTCGTTGGCAATCGGTTGGATTTCGTCGCGCGTCGGGATGCGAGCGACGGCGCCTTTGAAGGCCTCTTTGTTGAGCGACAGCCAATCAGGGACCACCCGACTGGTGGCCATCTCCAGGTTCTTCGAGGCCATCTGCCGCGAAACATTCGAGTCCTTCACTTCCACGACATCATTCACTTTCAACGCGCAGGAAGGAATGTTGACCTTGCGCCCGTTCACTCTGATGTGGCCGTGGGACACCATCTGGCGCGCGGCCGGACGCGTGTTCGCGAAGCCGAGATGATAAACCACGTTGTCCAGGCGGGTCTCCAGAATCTGCAGCATGGTTTCGCCCGTGACACCGCGCCGCTTGAGCGCGCGCTCGTAAACGTTGCGAAACTGGCGTTCCATTAAACCGTAGTAGTAGCGCAACTTCTGCTTTTCGAGCAGGCCCAGAGCGTAATCGGTGACTTTTCGGTGGGCCTTCGGTCCGTGCACGCCGGGGCCATAATTTCTCCGTTCCAGATATTTCGACTGGCCAAAAATGGGCGTGCCGAAACGGCGGCTAATGCGAGTGCGCGGTCCTGTGTAACGAGCCATAAATTAGATTTGAGATTTCAAATTTGAAATTTGAGATGCGCTAGACGCGGCGTTTCTTGCGAGGACGGCAACCGTTGTGCGGGACCGGCGTGACGTCTTTGATGGACGAAATTTCCAGGCCAATCGCCTGCAAAGCGCGAATGGCCGACTCCCGGCCGGAGCCGGGTCCCTTGACTTTCACTTCCACTTCTTTCATGCCGTGCGACATGGCCTGTCGCGCCGCGTCCTGGGCCACCTGCTGAGCGGCGAAGGCGGTGCTCTTGCGCGAGCCTTTGAAGCCGACGCGACCGGCGCTGGACCAGCCGAGCACATTGCCTTGCATGTCGGTAATCGTCACCTGCGTGTTGTTGAAGGTCGCCGAAATGTTGGCGATGCCGGAGGCGATGTTTTTCGAGCCTTTCGCCTTGATGATCTTCCGGGTGGCGGCCTCGTCCGCCAGCAACTCGGCCGCGGTGGGCGCTGCGGGGGCAGTCGCCCCGGCGGCGGGCGCGGCTTCTGGAGCTTTGGCAGGCGCAGGCGTTTCGGCTCCCGCAGACGTCTTCCTCGGCGCTTTAGCCGCTTTGCTTTCGGGAGCCGCCTTGGAAGTTGCCGCGGCGCCGGCAGCTTCCGGTTTGGTTTCCTTCTTCACTGCGGGTTTCCTGGGCTTGGTTTCTTCCGCCATAAAATGAATTCGGATTAGTGGATGCCCGTCTTCGCGTTCGGATTGCGCTGGACGCCGACGGTCTTGCGCGGTCCCTTTCGCGTACGGGCGTTGGTTTGGGTGCGCTGGCCGCGCACCGGCAATCCGCGCAGATGACGGATGCCGCGATAACACTTGATGGCCTGCAGCCGTTTCAGGTTCAGACCGGTTTCGCGGCGGAGATCGCCTTCGGTGACATATTTGCCATCCTGGATGGCGTGAACGATCTGCGACAACTGTTGTTCGTTCAGATCCTTGGCGCGGAGGCCCGGGTTAATGTTGGCTTTCGCCAGGATTTCCTTCGAGTTGACCGGGCCGATGCCGTAGATGTAACGCAGCGCGATTTCGATGCGCTTTTCCGCAGGAATATCTACTCCCAGAACACGTGGCATGCTTGGCTCCTAACCTTGACGTTGTTTATGGCGCGCGTTGGTGCAAATGACGCGAATGACACCCTTGCGACGCACAATTTTGCAGTGCTCGCAAAGCCGTTTCACTGATGCGCGGACTTTCATGTATCAAATATTCTGTTCTTCGGTAATGCAACCCTTTGACAAATCGTAAGGCGACATTGCCACCGTTACTTTGTCTCCGAGCGAAAAGTGGACGAATTTCAGCCGCGCCTTTCCCGCAATATGCGCCAGGATCCGATGTCGGTTCGGCAGTTCCACTCGGAACAGGTTGTCTTTCAAAACTTCCACTACCGTACCTTCAACTTTGATGGCATCTTCTCGAGGCACGTTAAGATTTCCGGCTCGGACCCGGTCACCAATACCGTATGCTCAAAATGGGCGGACAGTGAACCATCTTGCGTCACCGCTGTCCAGCCGTCTTTCAGGATTTTTACCGCTGGTCCGCCGGCATTCACCATCGGTTCAATAGCCAGGGTCATACTCGGCAGTAATCTATGATCCTGAGCCTTGGAATCCACGTAATTCGGCACCTGGGGCTCTTCATGCACCGAGCGACCGACTCCGTGGCCCACGAATTCCCGCACGACACTGAACCCATTGCCTTCCACGTAATTCTGCACGGCCCGCGAGATATCGCTGACCCGGTTGCCAGGAACTGCCTGAGCAATCCCCACATACAGCGACCTCTCGGTGACGTCCATCAGACGCTGGGCTTCCAGACTGCAGCCCCCCACCGCCACCGTCCGTGCCGTGTCTCCGACAAAGCCGTTGTAAACCACGCCCACATCCAGACTCACGATGTCGCCAAATTGCAGTCGCCGCTCGTTCGCCAGTCCGTGCACCACTTCGTCGTTCACCGAAATGCAGATATTGCACGGATACTTCCGGTAACCAAAAAAAGCGCTTCTGGCCCCGTAATGTTTGATGCGCGACGCGGCGTAATAATCAACCTCATGGGTCGTCACGCCCGGCCGGATGAACACCGCCACTTCCTCAAGCACCATGCTCGCCACCGCGCAGGCCGGTCGCATCGCTTCGAGGTCCCGCCCCGTTTTCAGAATGATCTTCAATTCAAAGCCGCCACGGTTTTCGCGAACCGTTCCTCCGGCGGCAGCGCGGCCTCAACCACTGTCAATTTGCCCTGTTGCCGGTAATGCTTCGCCATCGGTCTGGTTTGACGCGTGTAAATCTCGAATCGTTTGCGCACCACTGGCTCACTGTCATCCGCCCGCTGCGTCAACTTGACCGGGCAATCGTCGCAAATCCCGGCCACTTTCGGTGGCACGGAGTAAATATGATACACCCGGCCGCATTTCGGGCAACTCCAGCGTCCCGTTATCCGATCGAGAACAATGGCCAGATCGCAGTCGTATAAAATGACGGCCTCTATCGGCGCGTTTCGCGCTGCCAGCCATTCGTCCAGTGCCCTGGCCTGGCTCAGCGTTCGCGGAAAACCGTCGAGCATGAAACCGTGCTCGAGCGGCACCGACTTCATCCATTCGCCCATCAACTTCAGCACCGTCCGGTCCGGCACCAACTCGCCTTTTTCAAGGAACAATTTCGCTCGCTGCCCGATGGCTGAGCCGTTTTCCACTTCGCGTCGCAGCAAATGGCCCGACGAAACGTGGTCCAATCCGAATTCCTGCTGCAATCGCGCGGCAATGGTCCCTTTTCCCGACCCGGGCGGACCCAGAAGTATGATCCGCCGCTTCATACATCAGGTGAAGCGGCCACGAATCCGTCCCTTCTTCAAAAATCCGTCATAATGCCGCATCAACAGGTGCGACTCCATCTGCCGCATCGTGTCCAGCAAGACGCCCACGGTGATCAAAATGCTCGTACCGCCAAAAAACCGGGTAACCGCTTGGGGAATCAGAAACACCTGTCCCAACAGCGAAGGAACGATGGCAATCACCGTCAGAAAGATCGCGCCCGCCAGAGTTATTCGGCTCATCGCCCGGTGCAGATAATCACTGGTCTGTTGGCCCGGCCGCACGCCCGGAATGTAGCCGCCGTGCTTCTTTAAATCGTCGGCGATCTGGATTTCGTTGAACTGCGTCGCTACCCAGAAGTAGGAGAAAAACAGAATCATCATCGAATAAAGAACGTAGTAAACCAAATGCCCCTGCTCCAATTGGCGCCCGATGTCCGCAAAGAACTTCATGCTCTTAAGGTTGCTCAACAGGTAGCAAATCTTGCTGGGGAACATCAGAATTGCCGACGCAAAAATGATCGGCATCACTCCGGCGTAATTAACCCGCAGCGGCATGAACGAGCTTTGCCCGGCGTAGACCTTTCGCCCGACCATCCGCTGGGCGTATTGCACCGGAATTTTCCGTTGGGCTTGCGTGACCGCGACGACACCGGCCACCACCGCCAGCAACAGGAAAACCAACGCCACTCCGTGGAACAGATTAAACTGGCGTTCGGCGCCGCCGTGCGGAGTAAACATGACGTAAGCCGCCTGAACGGCGCTTGGCAGGTCCGCCACAATTCCGATGGTAATGACCAGCGAAACGCCATTGCCGATGCCGCGTTCCGTGATTTGTTCCCCCAACCACATCAGCAGCAGTGTGCCGGTCGTCAGAATCAACACAGTTTGAATCCGATACCACCAGAGGTTCTCTTCCAACACCAGCGTGCCGGTGAACTTCGGGAGCTTCTCCGGATGTTCCCAGGTCAAAGCCATGAGCGTCCCGTGCCCAAGACACAATATGACTGTCAGGCAACGGCCATATTGGATAAGTTTGGCGCGCCCGCCTTCTTCCCGCGCCAGTTTGCTCAACTGGGGAACCACTGCCGTCATCAATTGGATAATGATGGTCGCGGTGATGTAGGGCATGATTCCCAGGGAGCCAACGGCGCAATGTTGAAGCGCGCCGCCGGTAAAGAGGCTGTACATGCCTAAAATGGAGCTGCCCAGCGTCTCGGCGTTCTTCTCGAAATATTTCATCAGCTCCGCGCCGTTCAACCCCGGGATCGTGATCCAGGCCATGACCCGACAGATGCCCAGGAGCAATAGCGTGAAGATGATTCTCGACTTGAGTTCCGGAATCTTGAAACAGTTGGCGAAGGTGTTGGCTATGGCCCGGAACATGCGTCAGCGAAGGAAGAGGGACATGATTCAAGCTTTGGCTGGCTTACCCTTTCCGGCGCCGGCGATCTCGCAGACGCCACCCGCCGATTCAATCTTGGCCCGCGCCGAGGCGCTGAACGCGTGCACGCTAATGTTCAATTTCCTTTTCAACTCGCCGTCGCCGAGAATCTTGATGCCGGCCCCGCGGCCGTTCGCCAGGCCGACCGCCCGCAACGCTGCTTCATCCACCCGTGCGCCGTTTTCGAATCGGTTGAGCGATTCAACGCTCACTGGAATATAGCGGGTCGTGTGACGCGCATTGTTGAAACCGCGCTTCGGCATGCGCCGAATCAATGGCATCTGGCCGCCTTCAAAACCGATGCGGATCGAGCTGCCGGACCGCGCCGTTTGGCCTTTGCCGCCGCGTCCACTGGTCTTGCCGTGGCCGCTGGATTCACCCTGACCGAGTCGTTTGCGACGATGTCGGGCGCCGGGACGAGGTTTAAGATCGTGTAAACGCATAAAAACTAAGCCGCAGACGTCGTTTCCTTCGCGCGCGTGTCCAGACCGCGGCCGCGGTAAATGTCATGGCGCAAGCGGAGTTGCTGCAAGGCCCCCAAGGTCGCCTTTGCCACGTTGGCGGCGTTTTTGGAACCGAGCGATTTGGTCAACACGTCCTTCACGCCGGCCGACTCGAGCACCGCGCGAACGGTCTTGCCGGCGATGACGCCGGTGCCTGGCGAGGCCGGCCGCAGCAGGACGCGCGCGCCGTCGTAGGCCGAGAACACCTCATGCGGGATGGTCGCCTCTTTCAACGACACGCTCACCATGTTTTGCCGGGCGATATCGCCGCCCTTTCGAATGGCGTCCGCCACTTCGCCGGCCTTTCCCAGGCCGAGACCGACGCGGCCATGCTTGTCGCCGACGACAATCAGGGCGCTGAAGCTGAAGCGGCGCCCCCCTTTCACGACCTTGGCGGAGCGATTGATGTAAACCACCTTCTCGCTCAGCTCGTTCTCGCCCTTGCCCTCGCCCGAGCCATCGCCCGATTCCGACGCGGGCCGGCCCCGGCGCGAGCCCCGACCGCGGCCGCCGCGGCCCTGTTCCGGATTGGTTCTGATTACGTCAGCCACGTTTTTTCCTCGTTCAATTAGAATTTTAGTCCCGCTTCCCGCGCGGCGTCCGCCAGCGCCTTCACCTTGCCATGGTAGCGGGCGCTGCCGCGATCAAACACAACTTGTTCGATACCTTTGGCTTTTGCCGTTTCGGCCGCCATTTTGCCCAGGCGCGTCGCGCCGGTCACGTTGGCCGCCAACGGCGCCCGATCGGGAACCGCCTTGCTCAAACTGGAAACCGCCGCCAGCGTGCGGCCCGCGTTGTCATCAATGAATTGCACGTAAATGTTCCTTCCCGTGAACTTGACGCTCATCCGGGGACGCTCCGGCGTGCCGATCACTTTCTTGCGAACCCGCCAGTGGCGGCGCCGGCCCAGGTCCTCTTTCTTTTCAGGTCTCATTTCAATCCGTCCTGGGTTCTGCCGTGAATCTTTATCATTTATTTCTTTATCATTTATTTCAAAAACCTATTGCACCGTCTTGCCTTCCTTGCGGACCACATGCTCGCCCAGATACCGGACGCCCTTGCCTTTGTAAGGCTCCGGCGGATAGAAGCTGCGGATTTCAGCGGCGACCTGGCCGACGACTTCTTTGCTCGGGCCTTCAATGGTGAGCTTCGTGTTTTCCTCGACGGTCACTTTGATCTGATCGGGAATCGGATAATTAAGCGGGTGCGAGTATCCGAGGCTCAGGTTAACCTTGTTTCCCTGCACAGCGGCTTTGAACCCCACGCCCTGGATTTCCAATTTCTTCATGAACCCTTCGCTGACGCCTTTAACCATGTTATTCAAAATCGCCCGGCTCAACCCGTGCAGCGCCCTGGCCTCGGCCTCGTCGCCGTCGCGATTGACTTTGATCTGCGCGCCTTCAACGACCGCAGAGGTTCGCCTGGGCAACTCGAAATCGAGTTTGCCCTTCGGCCCTTCGACAAACACTTTCCGATCCTTCACCTCGACTTTGACCTTGGCAGGAATATCAATCGGCAATCTTCCAATTCTTGACATAAATCAACAACGGGTTGGAGAAATGGAGCGGTGGAGTCTTGGAGTTCCGGCGCGCGCCATTCGTCTGCACTCCACCGCTCCATTACTCCGATACTCCGTTATCATGTTCTCACCAGATGTAGCAAATCAGTTCGCCGCCCAGGTCCTGTTTGCGGGCCTCCGCGCCCGTCATCACGCCGCGCGGGGTCGAGACAATCGCTGTGCCCATGCCTCCGAGCACGCGCGGAATCTCTGTCGCGCGAACGTAGCGGCGCAGCCCCGGTTTGCTTACGCGCTTCAAGCCGATAATGACGCCCTTGCGCCCTTGATATTTCAACTTGAGTTTAAGTTTCCTGGGCGTCTTGCCCTCAACCGAGCAACCCGCGATATATCCCTCGTTCTTGAGGATATTGGCGATGCTCTCCTTCATCCGCGAGTGCGAAACCTCCACTTCCGGCGCCAGCGCGAGGCTCGCGTTGCGCAGACGCGTCAGCATGTCTGAAATCGGATCGGTCATGAGCTTACCAACTGGCTTTCGTTACTCCGGGAATCAAACCGGCCAGGGCCATTTCCCGGAACGTCAACCGCGAGCAGCCGAACTTGCGCAAATAAGCGTGCCGCCGGCCGCTGATGGCGCAGCGATTCACGACGCGCGACGGGCTGGCGTTTCGCGGCAACCTGGCCAGCGCCGCATAATCGCCCTTCGCCTTCAACTCCGCCCGCAGCGCGGCGTACTTCTTCACCGTCTCCATCTTCTTTTTGTTGCGCTGTTTCCAGGCTTCCTTGGCCATAAATCATCTCCCTTCCGCAAACGGCATGCCCATCAGTTTTAACAGATCCAGCGCCTCTTCATCGGTCGGCGCCGTCGTCACTATGCTGACGTCCATGCCCTGGTGCCGCTTGATCTTGTCCAGGTCGA
>QHNT01000028.1 GCA_003218515.1 Verrucomicrobiota bacterium
CTCATTTGCAACACTTGGGCCTGGTAGCGTTGTGAATGCTTTCTGGCAGAGCCGACCCTGGCGAGAGCCGGATGGGGGAAACCTCCATGTCCGGTTCGACGAGGGAGAGGGGAGCGGCGGTCATTGACGCTATTGTCTTTCACTCCGTGCTTTCCTCTCTACTCTACTGGTTCAAGTCAACCGGCGAAAATTCCGCGAACTGCAGATTCTCAGTGCCCCTCTGACATTTCACTTCCATCCAGCGCTCAACTCTGGCTTTATCCAACCGCGAACGACCAGCGTTCGCCCACTGTTTACAAACCTATGGACTCGTTGCCGACGGTTTTACTGAAGCCGGGAGAAGCCGACCGCGTGGTGGCGGGGCATCCTTGGATTTATCAAAGCTCCATCCTGCGGCTTACGCAGCCGGCCAGAGACGGCGAGCTTGTCCAGGTCAAAGACCATCGCCAGCGTTTGCTCGGCGTCGGTTTCTACAATTCGAAATCGAAAATCCACGTCCGGATGCTCGCGCCGGAGCGGGTCACCGTGGATAAAGCGTTTTTCGAGCAACGCATTCGCGCAGCGCTGGAGGTGCGGAAAAAGCATTTGCCGGAAGCCACTTCCTTCCGAGTGGTCAATGCCGAGAGCGATTTTCTCAGCGGACTCATCGTGGACAAATACGAGGATGTGCTGGTGCTGCAAACCTCGTCGCTCGGCATGGACCAGCGTAAACCGATGGTCGTCGCCGCTCTCCAAAAGGTCTTTGCGCCGCGCGCTATGGTTGAGCGCAACGACATCTCTTCTCGCAAATTCGAGGGTCTTCCCGACGCTAACGGTGTCATTGCGGGAGAATTCGACGGCAAACTGGCGGTCAAGCTGAACGGATTGCAGTTTGGAGTGGACCTGCTGAGCGGCCAAAAGACCGGGCTGTACCTGGACCAGCAGGTCAACTATCAGCGCGTCGCTGACTTGATCGCGCGCACGCCGAATGCTCAGGTGCTGGACTGCTTCACTTTTCTCGGTGGCTTCGCGCTGCACGCGGCGCGGGCCGGCGCGGCGCACATCCACGCGATTGACCAGAGCGAACAGGCAATCGCCACCGCCGCCCGCAACGCTGCCGCCAACGGTTTGTCGGAGCAATGTTCGTTCGAGGCCGCGAACGTTTTCGACTGGTTGAAAGCCCAGACCGCGACCAAGCCGCACGAGAAAGTCGTTCCGCGCTTTGATTGCATTGTCCTCGACCCGCCTTCATTCACGCGCCATCGCGCCTCGGTGCCGGACGCGCTGCGCGGTTACAAGGAGATTCACCTGCGCGCGCTCAAGCTGCTCAAGCCCAACGGCACGCTGGCGACGTTTTGCTGTTCGCACCATGTGGATGCGGCGATGTTTCAGGACGTGATCCTCGCGGCGGCGTTCGATGCCCGACGCATCCTCCGTCGCGTCGCGACCTACAGCCAGTCGCCGGACCATCCGATCATCCCGGTCATTGCGGAAACGGAGTATTTGAAGGGCTTCGCGTTTGAAGTAGCGCGTTGACGCTGTTCAATTCTGCAGCAGCTCCCGCTGCCAGCTCATCAACTCGGCCTGGTGTTTGTCCCAGTCTCTCGCGAGCGCACCCAGCGTGGCGCGGCTGGCAATCAAGGTCGGATCGATCCCCAGTTCAGCGGCGCGATCGTCGCGTCTCTGGCGCAGGACATCGTAGCGGCGTTTTTCCGCGGCGCTCGGCCGGTGGCCGGAAGATCGATGGCGCTGCGGCCACTGCGATTCGGGCAACTGTGAAGCGCGCTCAACACCCGCCAGCACTCCTTCCCGTCGGCGCGAGGGAAGGCCGGGCGGCAGGAGCGACGAAACAGTTTTCCCTTGCGCCGCGGCGTCCGCCAGCGCGATGAGCGTCTCATGGCGCAGGATGAAGTACGGCGGCTTGTTCGCCTCCATCGCCTCGCCATCGCGCCAGTTCCAAAGTTCGCGCAGGACCGCCAGACCGCGGCGGTCGAGTTTGTCCGCCCCTTTGACGCGCCAGACCTGGTCGGGGTTCGTCACTCGTAATTCGGCGCACTCCCTCACCAGCCGCGCGCAACTCTCCTGGTGCCAGCTCAACCGCCCTTTTTCTTCCAGTCGGGCCTTGAGCAGAGCGGACAGCGGCTGTAGATAACGAGTGTCGTTGCGGGCGTAATTGATCATCCGTTCTGTCAGCGGGCGGCGCGCCCAGTCCGCGGTCTGCGGTCCTTTCTCCAACTGGACTCCCAATAGTTTTTCCACGAGGTCCGTCAGTCCGAATTCGGTGAATCCAAGCAGGCGCGCTGCCAGCATGGTGTCGAACACCAACTTTGGCACAAAGGCATAAGCGCGTCGCAACAAACGCAGGTCGTAGTCCGCGCCGTGCAAAATCAGTTCCCGTCCTCGCAACACATCCAGGAACGCGGAGAGGTCCAACGCCGCGAGCGTGTCGATCAGTTCATCGGCCCCGGGCAGACTGATCTGGATGAGACAGAGCTTTTCCGGATACGCGTGCAGACTGTCGGCTTCGGTATCGAGCGCCAGCCAGTCCGCCGTCTGAACACGCGGCAGCAAACCGGCGAGCTTTTCATCGCTGTCAATCACACGCCAAGTAAAGCGTGAGTCCAAGACAGAACGAAAGTTGATTGTGAAAAAAATGAGTGAATACGAGAGCCGGGGCAGTGGTACAGTTTAGTGCGGCGCGGCTCTCCATGAACCGCCCCTCTCCCGGCCTGCGGCCGCCCTCTCCCCGCCTTGCGGGGAGAGGGCAGGGAGAGGGGTCCATCGTCCCAATGCGTTCCCGACGAGGCTTGACGCGCGCCGTCAAAACGAGATTCAATCTACCAACGCCGACCCCTGTTACGCACATGAACCTGACCACGGCCTTTGCGGCATCCGCGGAACAAAACGCAGGAAAAACGGCTGTTTTCTGGGGTGACTCCGAGTATTCGTACGAAAGACTGCGGACACAATCCTGCTGGTTGGCTGCCCGCCTGCACGAGGATTTCGGCGTGCGCCCGCACGACCGCGTCGGCCTCTGGCTGAAAAATTGCCCCGAATTCATCAGCGCGATTTTTGGCGTGCTGCAGGCCGGCGGTGTCGTCGTGCCCATCAATAATTTTCTGAAGCCGGCTGAAGTGACCTACATCCTGTCGGACGCCGGTGCGAACGTGCTGATCGCCGAAGCGGTCACAGCGGACGAGCAGGCTCAACTGGCCGCGCAGTTGCCTGAGCTGAAATTCTTCAAAATCGAGGAATTCGCGGAGGCGCCGGCATTGCCAACGGTCGAACCAGCTTCGGCCAGGCGCACAGAGTCTGATCTGGCCTTCATCATTTATACGTCCGGCACGACCGGCAGGCCCAAAGGCGCGATGCTTTCGCACGGCAACCTGCTCTGCAACGTGGCGAGTTGCCGCCAGGTGTTGGAAGCAGTCGCTCTGGACCGGTTTGTTGTGCTGTTGCCCATGTTTCACAGTTTCATGCTTTGTGTCGGCGTCATGCTGCCGATGACCACGGGCTGCTCGGTCGTCCTCATCAAATCACTGCATCCCGTCAAAAACGTCGTCCAGGAAATAATCTGCCGCCAGGCGACGATTTTGCCGGCGATTCCCCAGTTTTTCCGCGCCCTCGCCAACGCGCACGTTCCCCCGGACATCCCTTTGCGGATCTGCATCAGCGGCGCGGCTCCGTTGCCGGTCGAAATCCTGAAGGAGTTCAACGACGAGTTGCCCATCCCGCTGATTGAAGGTTACGGTTTGAGCGAAGCCAGTCCGGTCGTTGCGATGAACCCAATTAAGGGACCGTGGAAAGCCAGTTCCATAGGCGTCCCTGTTCCCGGTGTCGAAGTCACAGTCCAAAGTGACGCCGGTGAAATGCTTCCGCCAGGTCAGGTCGGCGAGATTTGCGTGCGAGGCGGCAACGTGATGCAAGGTTACTGGAACCAACCGGAGGAAACCGCCAAGGCACTGCGCGACGGTTGGCTTTTGACAGGTGACGTGGGTTACCGCGACGGGGACGGATACTTTTTCATCACTGACCGCAAGAAAGACATGCTGCTGGTCAACGGCATCAACGTCTATCCCCGGGAAATTGAGGAGGTCATCTATCAATTCGCTGGAGTAAAAGAGGCTGCCGTGGTTGGCCAGCCCGATCCGCGCAAAGGCGAGCAACCGGTTGCTTTCGTTGCGCTGAACGAGGGCGTGACGCTCGACGCGAAGGCGCTCCTGCACTTTATCCGCAGCAAACTGGCGGATTACAAGGTGCCGCGCCGGGTGACGATCCTCCCTGCTCTCCCACGCAACGCGACCGGTAAAATTCTGAAAACGGCCCTGCGCGAGCTGTAGGAATCCGTTCGGGCAGGACCGTTAAATCGGCTCGTGACGCCTGAAAATTGATCCTCGGCACAATCGATTATCCTGTTGATTGCCAACATATTGCGTTAAGTGCAAAGCAAAGAAGGAAATTGTCGATGCCGTTGAAGAGTTGATGAAGAATGGCCGCAAAGCCATCAAGGGCAAATGCCCGACCTGCGGCACGGTGATGTTCAAAATCCTCGGTGGCAAGTCAGCACCCAAGGCCGCCGCCGCCCGGGAGACTCCATCTGCCTGAGCGGACGGTCCCGTCCACTATGCCGCAAGAACTCGCCTACGTCATCATCACGCCGTATTCCCTTCACAAGTCGCGCACGGGTGGCATCCTGGCTCGATTGATCAGCCGAACCAGCCTGGAAATGGTGGGAGCCCGCATGTTCGCTCCCGGCCCGGAGTTGGTGCAGGAGTACTCGAAGGTCATCATCTCTGCCAACGACCCGCAGGATCGGCGCATTCAGGAGTTGATCCGCGACTACATCCTCCAAAACCTGTCGCCCGATCCCAAAACAAAAAAGCGTCGTCGGGCCATGATGCTCATATTTCAGGGTGAAGATGCCGTTCGTAAAGTCCGCTCGGTCGTCGGCAACATCAGCCCCGAACGTCGCGGTGGCGAGACGATCCGCGACACCTACGGTGACCTCGTCCTCGACGAAAACGGCCAGGTCCGCTACTTCGAGCCCGCGGTGCTCGCCGCACCCAACGTCGAGGAGGCCGAATGGAAACTCAAACTGTGGGCGCGCTATTCGGGTACGGATGGCGGTCTGGTGGAAGACACGATCGCTTATCCGTCGAACGAAAAACCCGAGCACACGCTGGTTCTTATAAAACCTGACAACTTCCGCTTTCCCACCGGGCGACCCGGCAACGTCATTGATTTCTTTTCCCGCACCGGCCTTTACATCGTGGCCATCAAGGTGCATCGCATGAGCACCGCTGAAGCCATGGAGTTTTACAGCCCGATCCGCGAAATCCTGCGTACAAGACTCAACGACGCAGTGGCGACGAAAGCGAAAGCTGTCATCGAAAAGGAACTCGGGTTCAAAATCCCGCCCAAGGAAGAAAAGGCGCTCGGCGATCTTCTCGGCCCGCTGTCCGGCGACCAGCAGTTCGAGAACATAGTCAAGTTTATGTCCGGCCGCGCGCCGAGTGAGTGTGACGCTGTGACGATCAACCAACCCGGCACGGAAACGTGCATCGCGCTGGTGTACGAAGGTCACGAAGCCATTCGGAAAATCAGGGACGTGCTCGGCCCCACGGACCCCTCCAAAGCGCCGCCCGGATCGATCCGCCGGGAATTCGGCTCCACCATCATGGTCAACGCCGCCCACGCCAGCGATTCGCGGGAAAACGCCAAACGCGAGATGGGCATCGTCCGAATCGGAAAAGAAAATACCTTCCGCAAAGTCGTCGAAGAGTTTTACGGAAAGCTCTGACCACGCGGTTGAACCATTCGATAGTTGAAAGGTGAACAGTTCAACGCCACAATTCGGGTGAAGTTCGAAGCTTTTGCAGGAGTATTTCATCGGCGGGCGGAAAAGCATATTCGGCCAGTTGCGCGGCCGTGATCCAGGCGAACGCGTGACAACCGAGCGCGCGCGGCTCCTTCCGCCGCCAGGAACAGCGGTAAAATTTCAAGTGGACCGATTTTTCGGGATAATCGTGGGTGACGGAATCCACTAACTCGCGCACTTTTACCTCAATTCCAAGTTCCTCCTTCAATTCACGCCGCACGCACTCCTCAAACGCCTCGTTCCGCTCCCGTTTGCCACCGGGAAACTCCCACAAACCGCCGAGATGCTCCTGTGGCCGGCGCTGGGTGATGAGCAGGTTGCCATCGCGAGAGACGAGGCCGGCGGCCACTTCGACGGAGTGATGAGGTATGAAGGATGCAGTATGAAATCCTGGCCCGCCGCCCGTCAGGCTGTCTTTCATACCTCATACCTCATAATTCATACCTTCCCTTCACCGTCCGATGCTCTTGTAAATGAAACCCAGCCGCTCCATTTCCGTTGGGTCAAAAAGATTTCGGCCGTCGAACAGGATGGGATGGGTCATGGCCTTGCGAGCGCGTTCGAGGTTGAGCTTTTTGAACTCCGGCCATTCCGTTGCGACTACCAGCGCGTCGCAACCGTCGGCCACGGCGTTCATGTCTGCAACAAAGGTCACGTCTTTCAGCACCGCCTTCGCCTTCTCGATTGCCTTCGGGTCGTGCACGCGCAGGAGGGCGCCCTCCTTCTGCAACCGATGGCACAGGTCAATCGCCGGCGACATGCGGACATCGTCCGTGTTCTGCTTGAACGCCAGACCGAACACGCCGATTTTCTTTTCCTTCAACACCCACAGCGTGTCGGCGATTTTCCTGACGAACCGCTCCATCTGTTCGGCGTTGATGCGCTGAACTTCTTTGAGCAGGCGGAAGTCGTAACCCAGTTGTTCGGAGATTTTGATGAATGCGCTCAGGTCCTTCGGAAAACAACTGCCCCCAAAGCCCAGCCCGGCATCGAGAAATCGTCGTCCGATGCGCGCGTCTATGCCGATGCCGTTGGCGACTTCCTGCACGTTGGCGCCCGTGGCCTCGCAAATGATCGAGATCGCGTTGATGTAGGAAATCTTCAGCGCCAGAAAGGAGTTGGCCGCGTGTTTGATCAACTCCGCGGAGTTGATGTCGGTCACAATGACGGGCGCGTTGTAAGGCGCAAAAACTTCCTGCATCGCTGGCACCGGACGCGGCGACGAGACGCCGATGACGACGCGGTCCGGCCGCATGAAATCCTCGACCGCAAAACCTTCGCGCAGGAATTCAGGATTGCTGACCACGTCGAATTCCACCTTCGCCTTGCAGTAGCGTTTGATCGTTTCCACCACCTTTGCGCCGGTCTTGACCGGCACGGTGCTTTTATCCACAACGATCTTGTAACTCGTCATCGCCCCGGCAATGTCGCGGGCAACGCCTTCGATGAAACTCAAATCGACGGACCCATCCGACAACGGCGGTGTCGGCACCGCGATGAAGATCACGTCGGACTTGTCAACTCCCTCTTTTGTGCTGGTGGTAAAACTGAGCCGGCTTGCGTCCGCGTTTTTATTCACCAACTCCGCCAGCCCCGGCTCGTAAATCGGAATGCCGCCCGCCTGGAGTGTTTTTATCTTTTCGGCGTCGCAATCGACGCAAACGACCTGATGGCCGCCTTCGGCAAAACAAGTGCCGGTGACCAGTCCCACATAACCCGTCCCGACGATCGTGATGTTCATGAATTCAAGCTTGGATAGTGAAGCGTGCCCGCCAGATGTTCAATAAAAGTATTATTTGTCCTGTTTGATCAGAAAATTTCCGTAAACGAGACCGGCGAGTGCGCCACCCAGCAGCGGGCCAATCCAGTAAACCAGGTGATTGTTCCAATGCGCGCTGGCGACCGCCGGCCCGAATGTCCGCGCCGGATTCATGGCCGCGCCCGTAAGCGGCCCGCCAAACAGAACGTCCAGAGTCACTGTCAAACCGATGGCCAAACCGCCCATCTTCGCCGCGCGCGGGTCCACCGCCGTTCCGTAAACTACGAACACGAGAAAAAACGTCAGCACCGCTTCAATCACAATGCCCTTCACCGGCCCGGTGTTGTTCAAATCAGGCGTGCCGCCCGCGACGGCCTCCGCGCCGCTGTGCAGCGCGCTGCCCAACAAATTGACCAGCAGTATCCCTGCAATCACCGCCCCCAGCAATTGCGAAACCCAATAGGCGACCGCCTTCCGCGCCTCGATCTGTTTGCCGACCAGCAAACCGAACGTGACGGCGGGGTTCAGATGCCCTCCGGAAATTCCCGCGGTTGCTGAAACCATGACTGCGATGGTCAGCCCGTGCGCGAAGGCGATGGCCAGCAATCCGGCGTTATTGTTGATCGCGCCGACACCGATGAAAATGAGCGCGAACGTGCCGATGAGTTCAGCGACGCACTGTTTCAACAGCGTGTGGTTCATGACTTGTCAGGGGTTCCCCGGCTTGATGGGAACGGGATTCGTCCCGCTCAACTGCGGCAGGGACTCCGAAGTTGGGTTGGAAATGGTGGACAAAATCGAGGCTGGCGGCGCGTTGGTTTTTACCAGTTCCGGATGTTTGGATAACAACTGTTCGCGCCGCATCGCCGCCTCCGAGCTCCACGCTGACTGGGCATTGGGGCGGGTCAACTCGTTGTAGACCTTCAGGGCCTGAGTCGGGTCGTTTCCGGCTTCATAAACCCCGGCGAGCCCCAGTTTCGCCTGCGCAACCACCACCGATCCGGCGAAACGATTCACCACATCCTGGTACGCCGCGAGCGCCTCATTGGTCTTATCCAGCGCATCCAAACAAGCGGCAGCGCCGAAGGCGGCGGTTGGCGCGAAGGGATTCTCCGGGTCATCGCGCAAAAAGTTCTCAAACTGCGTTTTCGCCTCGGCATATTTATTTTCCCGGAACAACGCAGCGGCGGCGAATAGCAGCGCTCGCCCGCCGGCGCGCGTGCCGGGATGCGCGGTCGCCACCTGAAGGAAAGCCTGGGCGTCCGGTTCCGGTGCGTCGTCGGATCGGACGCCTGTCCTCTCAACTTTGAGCAGCGCAGCGCTGGCCTCCGCCTCGGCCTCGTTGTGGCGCCACTGATAAATCGCCCAGGCTGAAATCACGACCGCCGCAAGCGCGATGCCGATCACCAGCTTCGTCTTGTTCACTTCGACCCAGGCTAGAAAATCTATCATGCGGGTCGATCCGGTCGTCTGAGAACTCATAGTCAA
>QHNT01000067.1 GCA_003218515.1 Verrucomicrobiota bacterium
CTTCCTGCGCCACGTCCTCAAGCTGACCTGCGAGTGAATCACTTCGCGCGAGGCCCAGGTCATCCTGGTTCAGCGCCGCCACGGCGCGGGCGACCGCGCGCACCGCCGCCGTCGGATCACGTTGCCGAAGCAGAATCTGCTGCAGCGAAGTGCCTGCGGCTTCCTCCAGCACCAGGGTGCGCAGCTCGCTCAAATAGCCAATGGGACCAACCACAGAATAAAGATTTTGTCCGTTCCCTGCCCTCCGGGACAAGGAGCGCAAAAGCTCGAAGGATTCTTCCCCGCGTTGGTTGCGGTACACTTTTAGGTAGCAGCGCACCGATTCGCTTCTCGCTGTTAGCGCGTCGCGGGCTTGCAGGGTGTATTTCAGCGCAGCCCCAAGCTCCGTCCGGTAACGCGTCGGTTCGATGTTCCGCTTCTCGGCGCGCCACTGCCCTGGCCCCAGACGCGCCAGCAGCAGCGGCTCGAGGTCGCGCACCGCGCCGCCAAGCACCGGCCCCAGATTGCGGAGCCTGCGGTCATACGGGAAAACCTCCACCAGCATCCGTAGTTCGGGAATGAATTCGACCGGCTCAAAGGTAAGCCAGTGCTCCGGAATCTCCCGGCGCGGGTCCTCGGCCCGCAGCTCGCGCCAGAGCCGCTCGGCCTCGTCGGTTTCGGCATAAACCAAACCGGTCACCCACTGGTCCCATTGGCGGCCTGTGCGGGGTTCGACGATCCGCAAAGTATATTGCAGGACGCAGCGCGAGGTGGATTGACGGTACCGGAACCGAAATGGAGCGCAACGCCGGATCTGGCACGGCTCCCCCGAGACCGGTTTGAGATGGCGGCGGAACACCTCCAACATCAGACTCGGGTCGCTCGCGACCTTGAGCTGGGGGAAGTCCGGATCATCCGGAAAAGCCTCAAGACAAACCTCAGCAGATAGCTGTTGCTTTCGCATGGTGTTTGGCTCGCTCGTTAATTTGAAACATTCAATGGCGGTTGCTGGACGCCCAGTTCGTAGAGTTCGCGGTAGCGGCCGCTGCGGGCCACCATTTCGTCGTGTTTCCCGCGCTCGATGATCCGGCCGTCCTCCAGCACCAGCACCTGGTCGGCGTCCTCCACCGACTGGAGATCGTGAGTGATCATGAGACAGGTCTTGCCGGCCATGAGCCGATCCAGCGCTTCGCGCACCTTCGCTTCGCTCGCCACGTCCAGGCCCGTCATCGGCTCGTCCAAAATCAGAATCGGAGCATTGCGGATTAGCGCGCGCGCGATGGCGATGCGCTGTTGCTGGCCGCCCGAAAGAGTGGCGCCGCGCTCGCCGATGACCGTGTCATAACCGTTCTCCAGTTCGCGAATGAACTCGTCGGCATTCGCCGTCCGGGCGGCGGAAACAATTTGGTCGTGGCCGGCGTCCGGCTTTCCGTAGGCGATGTTTTCATGGATGGTGGCGCCGAAGAGAATGGAGTCCTGGAGAACGATCCCGATCTGCCGACGCAGCGACTCGCGACGATATCGCTGGATATTGATCCCATCAACGAAAATGGCCCCTCCTTGAGGTTCATAGAGCCGCAAGAGCAGACTGACCAATGTGGACTTGCCCGCCCCGGAGACGCCCACCAGGGCCACTCGCTGGCCCGGCGAAACCGCAAAAGAAACATCTTTCAAAACGTCCCTGCCGTCTCCGTAATCAAACGAGACGTTGTCGAAGACGATCTCTCCCCGGAGGCTATCTGCTTCGATGGCGTCCGGGCGGTCCTTGATTTTCGGCTCGATGTCGAGGACCTCGGAGATGCGGTCCGCGCTGGCCATGGCCTTGGAGAAGTCGGTCGAGAGCTTGGCCAGACCGCGAAGCGGCTTGTACAGATTGTTCAAATACGCGACGACCAGAACGAGTTCACCGGGCAGCATCCTCTTGTTGAGGACCTGGAGCGCGCCGAACAGCACCGCCGCGGCCGTTCCCAACGCCGTGATGATTTGCGAGGATCGTGTTGCGGCCGCTTCCAGCCGGGCGATCCGGATGCTCTCCTGCAAAGTCTCGGCCGTCACCGCGTCGAATTTTTCCTCTTCATATTTCTCGCGGGCAAAGGCCTGCACCAGCGGGATCGCCGAGAGCACCTCGGTCATGCGGGAGGCCACCTTGCCCTCCTGTCGCTTCTGTTTTTTGACCGAAGCCTTGGTCTTGCGATACAGATGGAACAGGCTGAAACACAGGAACGGCATCGTGGCCAGCGGAATCAGACCGACCTTCCAGTTCAGAGCGAACATGATGGCGAACATCCCCAGGACCTCCAAAGCCTGGGAAGAGAACTTTAAAATCGACTCCGCAAAGACGTCCTTCAGGGTGTTCGTGTCTCCGGCGATTCTGGTCATCAGATCCCCCGACCGCGCGTGATTGTGGAAGGAAAGCGACAGTCGTTGCAGATGCGCGAACAACTCCCGGCGCAGGGCGTAAACCATTTTGTAGCCGATGGACGAGGTGATGAAGATCTGCGAGTAGGAGAATAGCCCTCCACACAGCGCGATCAACACGATCGCGCAGGAGGCTTCCACCACCAGCGTCACTTTGTTGCCTTCGACGATGCCAGCAAGAAAATTCAGAAAATGGGGGAGCGGCTTATCCAGGATGCAGTGATCCAGAATGAGCTTCAGCGGCCAGGGCTTCAACAACTCGGCCGCGGTGACGCCCAACGTACAAAGGGCCGCCACTATCAGGCGCCCTTTGACCTGACGCAGGTGGGTCCAAAAAATCTGGCGGAACCGTTTTGGTTTTGGATGACGCATTTCTATCGCAGCTTCAATGTGCGTGCATTGGACAGACCCGGTTCGGCAGACTCCACCAGAGGGCCCAATTGCTCCAGTAACCGGACCGCCTCAGCCTGGCGCTGGCGGATCGCTTCTGCCTCCGGGTGCCGGGTTCTGTCGAACTCAAGCGCGTGGATCTTCCGCATGAGCACCACTTGCTCGTACCAGGCGACCCGCTCAGCCAGCCCCGGATCGTGAGAAGACCACCGCTGATAGGCATCGAGGATGGCTCGGCGCAAGGAGGTGAAGTCAGGAAGCTTGCCCGGCTTGCGGAGGGTGAGCCGGTGCAGTTGCGTCAGGAGGTTGCCCAGGTCCAGGGCTGGATCGCCTCGCGTGCACTTGTCGAAATCCAGGAAGACAACGCGGCCGTGTTGCCAGAGAAGTTGAGACGGGCCCAGGTCGCCGTGCAGGAACGACAAGGTTGCCGTTGCCGCCGGTGTCTGGCTTTCGAGCCTGATCAGCAGTCGCCGCAGGACCGCGGCCTTGGCCGGAAACCGGACGCAGAGGTCCGCGATGCACGGCCGCACCTCCCCGAACACAGCGGCGGGACTCGTGATGCCGTCGGGGGTCACGGGAGCGGCATGCAGGGCCGCCAGCGCGCGGCCGATCGCCGCCAGTACGCCGGGACCGTCTCGCAGAATCGCCTTTGTGATTGTGTCGCCCGACTCGTAGGTCAACAGAAGGAGGCCGTTCGGGGCGCTGCAGGCGAGGACGCTTGGCACAACAAATCCACCGCTCGCGCCGCAATCGATGCCCGCCAATTCGCGCAGGACTGTTGCCACCTTTCGGGCGTCGTCGTTTCGCTCGTAGAATTTTCCCACCCATTGATAGTGGCTGACACGCGGTTCTCCGTCCGAGCGAGCGTCGAGATCATAACGCGCGGTGCGGCGCTTTCCGCGTTTCAAGAAAGGCTGCGCGATCCAACGCTCAAGCCGCGCGTCGGAACCGTGAACCTGCCGCAGGGCTGCGCTCAGCACCGCTTGCATTTCGTCCGACTCGAGCCTGGACGGTGGAGAATTCATTTGGTCAGGGCCGGAGAGACCACCTCATCCAGTGCCGCTCGCGCGCGGAGGGCGAATTGTGGAACCAGCCTGTGCCACTCGGCCGGCTGCCGCCGACAAACGTTATAGATCTTCCAAACGAGAGTTAGGCCGCGATAGAACGCGACGTTGCACGGGGAAACCTGCGGCATCTCAGCGAGATAAGCGTCGCGAAAGCAGGCGACCCAATGATCCGCATGCGCCATCAACGCGGGATGGCACAAGCATCGCCGCTCCAATTGGGCCAGCAAGTGACCGACATCGTAAGCAGGGTCGGTGTAACCGAACATGTCCAGATCGAGTAGCACGAGACGCTCTCCCGCCCACAGGAACTGCCCTGCCGCCAGGTCCCCATGTGCCGGCGCGGGGTCCGCCGGATCGAGGAGAGAAAGCGCCCCTTCGAGAGTAGCCAGGAGCGGTTCGATGATCTGAGACGTTTCCGGCCAACAGTGGTGCAGCCGCCCGTACCGGGCCCGCGCCTCGGCCACCAGCATCTCAGCCGTGGTCGGTTGCTCGGGAACGATGCCGAGGCGGTGCAAAGTTGCGGTTAACCGGGCGGCCCGTTGCAACAGCTCCGGCTTTCGATCGTCGTCAAGCTTCGACAGACACACGCCATCCACCCACGGGAAAATAAGCATGCGCTCCTGCGGGATGTAGTGACTCGCCAAACAAAGTCCATCATGATTCGAAGGGTAATGTTCCGCCAAGGTCCGGGAGTGCGCCCACACCTGCCGGCCAAAGTCGTCTGAATACACTTTTAAAGCATACCCCCGCTGTCCGACGCCGTTTGAGCGCACCTGCACCCGCAGAACGAAACGATCCGAACGAACCTTTTGCAGAGTGCAGACGGCATCGGTCGCCTCGGCGTCGGCCGGCACCGCAGAGCGAAGGACTTCCAGCACGGCTGTCGGCTCCTGCAAGCGGGTCAATTGCGCCTGCAGACGGGCGTGCTGCTCGGCAGTGGGATCGTATCGGAAGCGCATAAGAACTGCTATTTGCGCCGCATCGGCGCGCGGCGTTTACGCGGCCTCAGCGGACATGCTTTCCACGTGTTCCGGATTTTCACGTCACTCCTCCTCCGCACGTTGAAGCGGCGTAAACGCCGCGCGCCTCCGCTTCCGGCTGCGCCGCGCCGAGCCACCGCGATAGATAGTTGGTCAGGCGGGCGGCCCCGTCGAATGACGGGATGACCTCGCGCACGAGCCGAGCGTGGGCTTTCGGATCACAGCGAAGCGCCCACTCCACGGCCTCGGCGAGACTCTCGCCGGTCAATTCCTTCGGGTGGATCCATCGGGCCAGACCACGTGCCGCCAGCGTCTCGGCGCGGATTCGCTGCTCAACCTTGTGGGTGGCCCGCGGCACGATCACCAAAGGCCGCGCCTGGACCAGGGCTTCGCACACGCTGTTGTAGCCGCCCATGCTCACGACGGCGTCGGCCGCCGTCATGAGCTCAAAATTGTCCGCCCACGACACCACGCGACACGTAGCCGTGGCTTGCGCTTGCAGCCTCGCCTGCTTGTCGGCCGGCATGAACGGCCCCGTCACCAGGATAGCGAGCAGATCGGGGAACTTTGTCTGCAGCCGCTCCACGGCGGCCCGCGCGGCCTCCAGCACCGGATAACCATCGCTGCCGCTGCCTACGATTGCCAGCACCAGCGGTCCGTTGTCAGGCAACCCATGTCGCTGACGCAGCGCGCCTGCATCGATGGCCGGCGGGTCGCGGACGATGTAGCCGCAGTAGTGGAGCTTGGATTGGACCGACGGCGGGATGGCGTAGGCTTCCGCCACATCGTAGAGTTTGCGCGAACCGTACACCGCAATGCCGTCGTACAGTTTTTCCAGAGTGTCGTAAACTCCCACTTCTTGCCAGAGGGCGCGAATGCGAACGGCATCGTCCTGGATGTCACGCAGACCGAACACAAAGCGGGTCGTGGGCCGTTCGGCCTTAAGCGCGCAGAGGCCATCGCGAAACTCGCCCTTGGAGCCCAGCGGCTCATGATCCACCAGAACGAGGTCTGGCGCCAACCCCAGCGCGGCGTCCAGCAGAATCTGACCGCGGATCCTGCGGAAGTGTCGTTTAGCCGCCTCCTCCTGGTCCACGGTCCACTGGCCCGCACCGGGGGGTGGAGCCAGCAGGTTGGGCAGCTTGATGTAGTCGCATCGTTCGGGCAGGGTGAAGCCTGCGAGAGGGGACTTGGTCGCGATGTAGGCGACACAGTTCGGATGGCGCGCCAGAATGTGCCGGGCAATCGTCAGTGTCCGAGTAACGTGCCCCAGTCCTTTGTCATCCTGCGCGTACAGCAGCAGGGTTCGAACCTGGGTTGACCGGTAGGCAATCATGCGCGCAGCCCCTGCTCAGAGCCCGGCCAGGCGCAGAGCACCCACGTGCATGAGCACGGGAATATGGTGCCGCCAGAGCTGGCCGACGGGGATGAGCTCGGTTCCGTAGATGCGTTCGCCGTCATCGGGAGAAGGTTCGGCCTTGCGATACGCGTTCCGAGCCACAACCACCCAATGTCCACCGGTGGACTTGTCTGGGAGGTCATAAAATGGTCCGTGGACCTCTGCCGTGCGGAAGCTGTAGCCGGTTTCTTCTTCCAGTTCCCGCCGGCCGGCATGCAGTGGAGACTCGCCGGGCTCAATCCCGCCCCAGGGAAGCACGAGCAGGGTCCGTTCCGCGGCTTTCTTGTACTGTCGGATGAAGACTACCTCGCGGTTCCAGATCGGCACGACCAAAACGTACTGTCCGCGAACCCACACATAGTCCCGGCTTGAGGTTCCGTCGTCGAATTCCGTGGTCCACTCCTCCAGCAAGAACCGACTCTCATCGCCCGCATGAGGACTGCGGAAGGCAACGCACCTGGCGCTTACGTGTCGAACTGACTCAGGAACTTCTGTGGGCGCGGCAGCGCCGGGTGTCTGGACCAGCAACTCGGTGGCGCCTTCCCATGCCGGGGAGGCCGAGTACAGTGCAACATGGCATTTCTGATCGTTCATATTAATCCCTAGAATACGAAGCTGCGCAGCGCACTTCCCGCTGGCGGATTAAGCGGCAGGCCGCCGCCCCAGCGGAAAATACTTAGCGCAAATCCGTCACTGATTCACCGGCGAGGTTCAGTGACAGCTCCGTGGCTTTTCGGTGACCGTTCAATGACTAAAGGCGTTAAGCCATGATTCGCTTTTTCGCCAGTGGGTGTTCACCTCAGGGCAATCCACCTGAGAGCAATCGAAAGGAATGTCGGACTGGCAACCGCTTGGCCGCCAGAGTCTTCTCGCCGCGAGATCGACCCGTGCCGCTGCCGGCCAGACGGAGAAACCGTCCGCACCGGGCCGCACGCTCGACTGTCCGTCACCTCCAGCGGTTCCGCGCTCCGCCCCGCGTGTCGGGCAACTGCCCGCTCTGTTTATGGAGAGGTTGCGCGGTTCGAATCCGCCCTGGCGTTTCTCATGCGACGGGGCGCCTTCACAAAGCGCGGTCGTGTCGCCATTCAATCTGACTGAGCCGCGCAGATGGTTGTTCTCTTCCACAAGCTGTGCGAAACCGCTATTTCTTACCCCGAGCATTCGCGCGCAGTTTCCCGAAAAGAAACAGCGAACGGAACGTCACCGAAATGTCACCGAAACGTAACGCGCGTGACTTTGAACTGCTGCACAAAGGCCGTGAAGTGGGGTAACGGCCTGAAACCGGTAAGGTCGCGACTCGATATGACGGGTAGTAGAATACCGTATCTCTTATTTAATCCGTCGGAGTTCAAGCGGGAAAATCGTTGGAAACTTCAGGTAATCGTTGGCCGGGGGGCAGGAAAAAGTGATAAAGCCGGCCAAAGCTGGACCCATTCTTTCGAACAGGAGAGAACGGAGGAAACGGAGAGGAGATCAAAGCGGTCCGCCGCTTGTCATTGGCGCGAAGAGAACCCCCTGGAGCATGGTGTTTCAACCGCGGAGATCAAGAGTAAGATTACGATTAAGATTGGGAAGAAGCCACTCCGCCTTAATTCAATGGCAGCAGGGACGGGGTGAGGGGGCCGACGGGTTCAAAGGCGCCATGCGTGTTCAAAGTTCATGGTATTCTCTGCTGGGTTTATCCCATTGCGCAGTCCAGGATTCTGCCCGCAACCTTTCGGGCGTCGAAGTGGTCTTCGGCAAGCTTCCTCGCGGCGAGGCAATGATGCTCATAGTCGGCGTTGATGGCTTCGAGCGCGCCGGCCGCCTGCTCGGGCGTCGTAAATCGAAACATCCCCTCGCCATTGGGAAGAAACGCGCTCGGCCCCGTGTCCTGCACGACCACGGGTTTGCCGCTGGCCAGATAACAGACGGTGCGATCGCTAACCCAGGCGGTTTGCAGCTTGATATAGGACGGTTTCGCGCAACTGAACTCGCCGCGCGAACGTTGGATATGGGTTTGGTAATTCTCGAGGTTTTCGGCCACTTCGCGCGAGTGTCGGATGCGCCACCCGCGGCTCTGCAGATCGCGCTGCTCCACCAGGTCGCGCTCCGTTCGGAGAAACAGCGCCAGCTCAAGCGGCTGGCGGGTCAACCGGGGCAGGTCGGCGAACTCCAGGAATGCCACACGCTTGGTGTTTTCGTACTCTTCCTCCCGATCCACGACCCAGTCGGACGAATCCCAGATGGAGACCGTGGTGAACGCCTCGGCGCGCGGATCAAACGTATAAGGCCATCGTTCGAGACAGACCGGCGGTTGAATGGGAATCCAGTCCAAACCGCAATCGGGAATCCTGCCGCCCGGTTTGCCGACGTTCTCGCTGATGGTAAAATAGAAATCATGTCGTGGCACTGACAGTTGTTTGCGACTGATCCAGAATTGCAGCAATCCCGGATCGATATCGACCAGCGCCGTCCTGCGGAAGCGCGCCAGCAGCCCCGGACTGATGCTATAGTGGAAATTCAGCAGCAGGTCTGCCCGCTCAAAAATGGCTTCGGCCTCGTCGCGGGTCATGTTGACGTACTCCGTCGGAGCTTTGGACGATGGTTTATTGCTGCGCATGAGGTAGAGGACGGCGTTCCGGCCCAGCCCGAATTGTTCCATCCGGGCGCGGAACGTGGCCAGCGCGGCAGCTTTTTTTTCCGCGTGGCCCGTGGCGCGGAAGCCTTCCAGCCAGTAAACCTCGCATCCGAGTTGCCTCAGGCCGAGCGCGTATTGCAGGTACACCCAGAAGTGCCCGCTGCCTTCGGGGTAATTGACGACGTTGAAGGGTGCGATGACAACGGTGGGCATGTTGCTAAAAGAACGAATGTCGAATGCCGAAGGCCGAATGACGAAGGCCGAAAAAATGACGAAGCCCGAAGGCCGAAACCCGGCCAGCGGGAGTGACTTCAGTTATTCGGATTTCGGGCTTCATGCGGCATTCGGCATTCGGCATGCTTCCTTTAAGGAAGCCGCGTCTCACGTCGCCGAGCTCACCACGAGTTTGCCCAGATCGTGATAACTGACCAGTTGAATCGCCTGCTCCGCCAGCGCCTGGCGGATGCGCGGATCGCACAAGGCGCGCAACTCGGCTTCGCGCTCCGTTGAGTAGCCGCTCGAGTAATCCGGATCGACATAGCCCGGGTGACAGCTCAGTTCGGTGAACCCTTCTTTGATCTCCATCTCCAGCATACGCGCGAGACTTTCGACGCTGATCTGCTCCAGATGCGTCTTGCCGCTCCATTGGCCGTAGAATTTCGAGAAGTAGCGGACGGCCGAATGTTCGCGCAACGGCAAGCCTTGCTCCCGCGCCAGGTCCAGAAACTCGGGGAGCGCCCGTGGATCGCGATGCACGTTGTGGTGGGAATCGAGATGGGTAGGCGGGCGGCCGAGCAACTCTTCGAACCGAGCCAACTGCGCCTCCAGAGCTCCGCGGAGCCGAGCCGGTCCGGCGTTCGCGTTCAACTCGCTTCTGAGATCGGCGTGCAGACCAACGCTCAGATCCGGCGCGCTGCGACTCAACTCCGCTGCCTCCCCGCTGGCCGTCGCGTTCACCAGCAGGCTCGTGCTCGTCAGGACGCCGCGCTGATGCGCTTCGATGATGCCTCGATCGATCCCGCGGCTCGCGCCAAAGTCATCGGCGTTGACGATCAAATATTTCACGATAACACCTCTCTCGCGGCCGCCCAGTCCCACATATCTAGCGAAACGTTAAGAGCCCCGATCAGTTGCCTGGCCGCGGCTTTCTTGCGGGGTTCCCCTCGCTGGAGACGATCGAGCAGAGCGAACGCGACGTGGAATCGCAGCTCGTCCTCGTCGATGGGGTGTCCTGCGTTGGCGTTGTAGTTGCTCAGCAAGGTGTCGTGGCAGATGCGAAACACCTCCGCATCGTGGTGAGCGAGAGTGAAGCAGAGGAGGTCTGCCGCGAATCCTCCCAGATCGAGCCCCGGATCGGCCTGCCGACACATTTCAAAGCGATAAAGATAAAAACAACCGTCCACTCCGTAGTGAACGCAGTCCCAACCGAATGCGCCGTGGATCGGCGCCAGGGGTCTCGCCCCCCTGGAGGCAGCGCGCTCTTGAAGCCGCTCAACGCAGGCGTGGAAGTGATTCACAAGATCCGATCCCCTGGGCAGCATTTGAAGGTTTGTCACAGCGCGCGTGACCATCGTCTGGAGTCCCGCTCCGAGGGGATCAGTCTCCATCACGGGGAGCGAGACCTGGCTCCGGTGCAGAGCCGCCAGCGTCTGCCCGATCCTTTCTGACCGGTGCCGGAGGGACTTCAGGCTGTTTCGAAAAGTCAGAAACTCCCGAAGGTTCATCCACGAGTCGAAGTTGTAAAGGACAAGGCGCGGCTCCGCGGCGAGCCGCGCCACCGGCCGTGGGATCAGGACGCGCTTCGATATCTTCGCCTCGTGCAGACGGGTTGCCGCCGCGAAGTCAGCCACCGCTGCGGCCTCCGTCGCGTGGAACCTCCCGGTGAGAATCCGCGTCTCCATCGGCTCCCCATTGTGCCCGGCGACTCGCAATAGGTAGCGATTCCCGCAGCAATCACCGGCCCGCCCGCCGGCAGCGTAAATCCGGCAGGACTCTAGCCTGGTCTGGCCGTTGGCGAACTCTGGCAATTCGGTTGATAGACTGGTTCGGATCCATTCCTCATCGAGAATGTTCGGGAAAACCTCCACGGCTTCCGAGCCGTGCGCGCGGACGCTGAACCCTAGAGTAGCCGCCGACGTGCGGAGGCCCTGATCGATTTCGGATTTCGGATTTCGGATTTCGGATTTTGAAGAACGAGCCTCCTCACGTCGGCTGCTACCAGGCTCATGGGCAGCGTGACCTTCGGCAGGAGTTTCTCCCGGCGCCGTGGTCGAATCGCCTGTGGACGCCGGGCAGGAAGAGGACGCGAGGTCGTCCTCCATTGGCTGGAAGCACAGGAGAACGGTACGGCCCCCGTTTTCGTAGCTGACCGAAGACATCGCCCGGTGCAGATTGCGGAACCCGCACCCGTGATTCACGAAATAGTTTTCGTCCCCCTGGAAGCGTCGAAACGTGACCGCCACATCGAAGCCGGCGCCCTCGTCGGTGACCGCGATGAGGGCGCCCTTGCGGGCCAGCACGAGCTCCACGGAAATGGTCTTGGTGGGATCTCTTCCGTTGCCGTGCTTGAACGCATTGCCCAGCGCGTTCCGCAGCGGTATGAGCAAGTCCCGGATCAGTTGCAGCCGCGCCGCCGCCGCGAACCGTTCCAGGAGCGCGGCCTTCAAAAGCGGGAAAAGATCGTGCCGCCCGCGGCCACAAACGCGCACGCGGACGTCTCTGGTTGCAACGCGCGGGTCGGTAATATTGCTCAGAGGTTCGCCCTCGGAATCCGCTGCCTCGATCTCCGCGAGGAGCCGTGCCCGGGTGTAGCTCAGGTCGATCATGCGTTTGCGTGAGCACGAACATCGTTCAGTGCGTGGCTGAGGATGCTTTCGGCGACCTGTTTGGCGTCGAAATAGGCCTCGACCAGATCGCGCGCGGCGCGGCATTGCCTTTCGTAGTCGGCATTGATCGCTTCAAACGCCGCGGCGGCCTGCTGCGGAGTGCTGAAGCGGAACATGCCCTCGCCATTGGGAAGGAACGCGCTGGGGCCGGTGTCCTGCACGACGACGGGTTTGCCGCTGGCCAGGTAACAGAGCGTGCGATCGCTCACCCAGGCGTTCTGGAATCTCATGCACGACCGCTTGGCGCAACTGAACTCACCACGCGACCGCTGGATGTAAGCTTGATACATCTCCGGCGTGGCGGAGACTTCGCGCGAATGGCGGACGCGCCAACCCCGCTCCTCCAAATCGCGGCGTTCCTGGGCGTCTCTCTCGGTTCGCAACGACAGGGCGGCTTCCAACGGTTGGCGGGTCAATCGCGGCAGGTCCGCAAACTCCAGGAAGGAGACACGTTTTGTGTTTTCGTACGTGTCGTCGCCGTCCACGATCCAATCGGAGGAATCCCAGGAGGAGATCGTCGTGAACGCCTCGCTGCGCGGATCCATCCGATACGGCCATGCTTCCAGGCAGACGGCCGGCCGGATGTGAATCCAGTCCAGACCGCCATTGGGAATTTTGCCGCCGGGCTTGCCAACGTTCTCGCCGATGGTGAAATAGAAATCATGTAGCGGCACGGACAGTTGCTTGCGGCTGATCCAGAACTGCAGCAAACCGGGATCAATATCAATCATCGCCGTGCGCCGGAAGTGTGCGAGCAAACCGGGACTGGTGGCGTAATGGAAATTTACCAACAAGTCTGCCCGCTCAAAGATGGCCTCGGCCTCCGCGCGGGTCATGTCGAGGTACTCTGTCGGCGCTTCCGGCGAGGGTTCCTTGTTGTGCGTGACGTAGAGGATGACTTTTCCGCCCAGGCCATGCTGTTCCATCCGCGCGCGGAACGTCGCCAGCGCGGCCGTTTCCCGTTCTGCGCGGCCCTTGGTGCGAAAGGCTTCCAGCCAGTAAACGTCGCAGCCCAGTTGGCGCAGCCCGAGCACGTACTGCAGATAGACCCAGAAGTGTCCCCCACCTTCGGGGAAGGCGGCCACGTTGGACGGCGCAATGACGACGGTCGGCATGTGGTTAAAAGGGCGAATTCGGAATGACCCATGACGAATGACGAATGACGAAAAAATGACGAAGCCCGAAGCCCGAAACCAGGCCAGTGGGAGTGACTTCAGTTGTTCGGATTTCGGGCTTCATTCGTCATTCGTCATTCGGACTTCGTCATTCTCTAATCTCGGCGGGTGGAAATGCCGCTGCTTACTTCAAGCTGTCACCTCCGTCCCGCACTGCGGCTGCAGCACCGGCTCGAATTGCTCGAACCACCCGTCGATCTCGGCCAGCGCTTCGGCTCCCCACTCGGCGCCGTCCATCACCAGCGCAATCGCAGGCCAGATGATCCGGTTGGCGATGCGCGCGTACTCGTGCGTCTCGAACAACAGGTTCAATTCGCGTTCGCCGGGCAGACGCCAGCCCGCGCCAGCGACCGCTTGCCGGTAAAGGTCGAGCACCCATGGCCGGTGTTCCGAAGGAAACCGGAGCAGGAACGTGGACAGATCATAACTGGCCGGCCCGACCGCCGCGTGGTCCCAGTCGATGAGGCGCGCGTGCAGGCCGTTGGCGGACGGGATGACGAACACATTGATGGCCCACAGGTCGCCGTGCAGCAGCGTCTCCGGACCGCCCCATTCGGCCAGTGCCTGCGCACGCCCCGGCAATTCATCGCGGAGTTTGCAGAGCCGATGCAACAGGCGGTCGCGCAACCCATTTTGTTGCGCCGCGGGCTGGCATGCCTCGAGCGCGTAGATGGCGTCGCGCACGTTCGATTCGTAGAAGCGGATGCCCAAGTCGCCGCCGTGCAGGCGGACTTCCCCGAGCAAGGCGTGTTCCGCGAACCGTGTGTGCATTTGGGCAACCAGTTCGACCGCTGCGCTGACGCGCTCGCGGTCGGGCTCGCGGGGATCGAGTTCGTGCTCGCCGAGGTCGTCATAGACATGCCACGCGCAGGCGCCGCTGGGCTCGACGACGCCGCCCAGCAGAGGCGGGCCGCCACCGCCGAGGCGAATGGCCGGGAGCCAGCGTTTCGCCGCCAGTTCGCTGCGCCGGGCGATCTGCGGCTTGAGCCGTTTCACCACCACCGAGCGGGGCCGGCCGTTGATGGAGAAGCGAAGGCGGAACACGCGCATCCCGCGCGGCTGGAGGGTCGCCTGCTCAAGGAAGCGCCCCGACGCCTCATGTCCATTGAGCAGTTTTTGAAGCAAGTCGCGCAGCTCGGCCACTCCGGGCTGGTCGCTGCCTTCCAGAACCTTTTCCAATCCTTCAATCATGAATGAGTGATCCATCCAGTCTCGCTTAGCGCTTGGGCCATGCGCTGTCCGCAGGCTCTGCGGTTACCGCTGCCGAACAATTCCTGGAGCCGCGCAGCTCAGTCACGCCGCGTTGCCCGCTGCCTTCGAGCACTCGCTCTAATCCTTCGATCATTTCAACTCCAATTCATGGCGCGCAACTGCGCGATCAACCTGGGTTCATACATCCCCAGTGCATGGACTCCCTTGGCTAACAACTCGTACTCGCCCGAACCCATCCACGTTGTCGCCCAGTACATCGAGTCCACCAAACGCAACAGTGTCCCGCAGCCAGCCACGCGCTGAAGAGTCGGCTCGTCGAGATGCGGGTAGTCGCTTTTCAAAACGGAGCAATAAGCGCTGAGGTCGGGGCTAACCACATGGTAGATGAACTGCGCCAGATCCACCCCCGGTGAGCCCCAGCCGGCATACTCCCAGTCGAACACAAGCAGATTGGGGCCACTTGGGCTGGGTTGGATGCGCACGTTTTTGATGACGAAGTCGTCGTGGACCAGCGTCGGCGGCAACACCCCGCAGATGCTTTCCATATCGCTCCAGCGCGATTCCAGCACCTCGCAGTGCGCCTCCAACGCCTGCAGCGTCTCGGCATCTTCACCAGGCACGGTGCCGTTCTCGCCCAGGATCGCCCGCACGGTGGCGCGGCAGCGGCGGAGCAGTCCCAAGTAGTAGCCAAGTCCGCGGTCGGGCAGGCGGGCTTTGAGATCAGCGCGAGCGAGGCCAAGGTGAATTTTCCCCAACCACTGGCCCGCCAGCGCGCGGTGTTGGGGAAGTTGCGGCGAGTATAACTCGCCGACGGCATCTTCAAGGAAAAGCCAGCAGAAGTCTCCTTCCGACTCTTTCAGGAACCCGTAGCAACGCAGCACCGACGCCGACACGCGCGGCAGGAATTCCTCGTAAACCATGCGTTCCACCTCTGCCGTCGCCACGCGGCATCGCTTGGCAATGACCGCTCCTCCGTCCGGTCCGATTCCGTGGAGCCTGTACACCGCGGATTTTCTTTTCTTGAGCTTGAGGATTTCGATGCTTGTCGGCTCCACGCGATTCGGCTGGAGTTGGCTCCAGGCCCGGACTGCCCGGTGCTCGACGAGCCGCTCCGGCAGGACTTCTGTGGCAACGGACCTAGACATGGGCTGTGCCCCCGTGGACCGCCTCGGCCAGGTTGTCGGACGGGCATCCTTCGCCTTCGGTGACGGATGCAGCCGATTCAAGCCCGACGATGCACCCGCGCTCGATTCGCAGAACACGGTTGCAATGTTTCAATGTGCTCGGACGATGGGCGATAATAAACGTCGTGCGGCCGCGCATGAGCCGCTCCATGGCTTCCACTATGGCCGCCTCGGTCCGCACGTCCACGGAACTGGTCGGTTCGTCGAGGATGAGCATGGGCGCATCCTTGAGAAACGCGCGCGCGATGGAAATGCGCTGGCGCTCGCCTCCCGAAAGGCGCATACCCCGTTCACCTACGAGCGTCTCGTACCCCTGCGGCAGGCGAACGATGAAGTCGTGCGCGTTGGCGGCCCTGGTGGCGGCGATGATTTCATCTTCGCTCGCGCCCGGCCGGGCGTAGGCGACATTCTCGGCGATGCTGGTCGAGAAGAGAACCGGCTCCTGCAGGACGATGGCGAATTGGTTGCGCAGATCGGCCAGGTTGAAGTCGCGCAGATCTGTTCCATCCAGGAGAATCTGGCCCGCGGTCGGGTCATAGAAACGAGTCAACAGATTCACCAGCGTGGTCTTGCCGGCGCCGGTGGTCCCGGCGATGCCAAGGCACGCGCCCGGTTCGATTTCAAACGAAATGTTGCGCAGGACCGGCCGGTCCTTTTCGTAAGCGAAGGAAACGTTGCGGAACGCCATCGCGCCTCGGGCACGCGCGAGTGGACGCGCGCCGGGTTTCTCGACGACATCCGGCGTTTCGTCGAGCAGAGCAAAAGCCCGTTCGGCGCCCGCGAGATGGGTCTGCATGGTGGCCATTTTCTTGCCGATGGTTTTGAGCGGAGCATAGAGCTGCGAGATCAAGCCCATGACATAAACCAGATTGCCTGTTGTCAGTTTGTCCTGGACGCCGATGTAAAGGACCGCCGCCGTGCCCAACGCCGTGAGGAGCGCCACGAGAATGCCGAGACCGCCTTGCATAAAAACCTGTCGAATCCGCGCGCGCATCCCTTCGTTGGATTTGGCCACAAACCGTTCCCCTTCGCGGTCCTCCTGGCCGAAAGCTTTCACCACACGGGCGGCGCCCAGCACCTCATGCACGACCCCGAGGGCGGAACTTTCGAGTTTTTTTACTTCGCGCGCCTGGCTGCGCAGACGCCGGCGATACGTGCGAATAACAAAGAAAATCGCGGGCGAAACGGCGAGGGCGACGAGCGCAATCCGCCAGTTGATCCCCACGATGATGCAAATCGTCGTGGTGAATGTGAGCGCGGAAGTGAAAAACGGCATCACACCATCGACCGTGATGTTCTGAAGGGCGGCGGCGTCGTATTGAATGCGATACACTGAATCCGCCGTGCCTTTGGTGTCGTGATAGGAAAGCGAGAGCCGCTGCACGTGGCGGAACAATCGGGCGCGGAAACCGCGCAACAATTTTTCCCCGGCATACGTCGTCAACAGCGAGTTGGCGAAATCGCGAAGCTGAGTCAACAAAGCGACCCCGACGACCAGCGCGACCGCAAACAGAAGGAGCCTCCCGTCTGAATGTTTGACGTTCTCCGGCAGCAGGACAGCGAGAAACCGGGGTAGCGGATGGTGGTCGATGATATTATCCACGGCAATCTTGAGCGGGAGTGGTGTGAGCGCGGCCAATGGCGGCGACAACAGACTCAACAGGAAAATGCCCAGGATGTAGCGCCAATACGGCCACACCTGCTGGCACAACCGCCGATAGAGAACCCAATTGTTAAGCCGGGCCGTCACATTTCTCCTCTCTCTCGATTTCTCTGACGGCGCCAAGAAAGGCGGCCGTGGCGGCGGCGCATTCGTTCACCACGCGCAATGCCAGCAGCAAAGTTATTCCTCCGAGCGCCGCGCAGGCCGCCCAGTACCCGTCATGTCCGGCGCCGAGGGAAAGCCCGGCAAACACAAGGGTCAGCGCCGCCGCTGCGAGAGAGCACCGCGGCCACGACCGGACGCGCAACAGTTGGCGCCCGTCGCCATGATATTCGACCGCGATAAACATGCGGGCGGAACCGAGCAGCCCCCCGCGCACTTCCAGGTCCCAGGGATCGAAATTCCCGCCGCGCAACGGCAGCGCGTCGTGCGCGCGCAGCGCTGCTTCAATGGATTGAAGCCGTTCTTCCGCGCCGAGAGAACGCCGGCTCCAGATGTTGGCCAGCCAGGGCCGCGGGAACGCAAAGCCGCCAATCACGCGCTTGCGCCAGAGAGTGAGTCCATGACGCAGACGCCCATTGAGACGCGCCAGCGGCTGGAGCAGATACAGGCTGGCCGTCGTCAGCCGCAGCTTCAGGCGGCCCGCGCGGGACAGCGGTGGATTGGCGAAACAAACACGGGCGGCGCAGCGCCATGCGTGTACGAGCGGCACGCCAACGGCAAAAGCGAACAATGGCAACGCCAACTTTAACGGCGGCCAGGGCCAATAAAGGCGACCGGCGCGCCACCGGACATACGGGACTCCATAAACCCGCCCGGTCCATTTGAGATGTCCGGCGAGGTTGTATTTCTCCGGCCATTTCCTTTCCAAAAGAGCCTCGGCTTTTCCGTAGCCCTTCTGCTGGCGCAAATAAGCACGAACGGAATTGCGGCGATGATGCCAGACCACCGCCGCGGGATTGAACCCCAGCGTCCAACCCTCCTGCTGCAAGCGCCAACAGACATCAACGTCGTCACCCGCGATGCGGAATTGCGGATCAAATCCGCCAATCGCCGCGAGGCACGACTTGCGGAACGCCATGTTACAGCCGGGAATGTGTTCCGCCTCGCGATCGGAAAGCAGCACGTGCGTGGGGCCGCCGGGCGCGTGGGCGACGCATTCGGCGATGGGCCCATCCGTCGGTGGCGCGATGTTGGGTCCGCCGACCGCGGCGTGCGTCGTGTTCATGGTATTCAAGAACGCGGACGCCAGATAATGAAGCCAATGCGGATCCGGATAGGCGTCGTCGTCGAGGTAGGCCACGATGTCGCCGTTGGCCGCCTGCCATCCGGTGTTGCGGGCGTTGCTGAGTCCGCGATTCTCAGTGCGGATCACCCGGCAATCATACTCCCTCGCGATGGCCGCAGTGCAGTCGGTGGACCCGTCATCCACGACGATGACTTCGCAATTGGGATATTCGAGTTTTCGCAGGCCCTCCAGACAATCGCGAATGGTCCGCGCGCCGTTGTAACTGCAAACGACCACTGAAACGAGCGGCCAGGGAACCTCCTCCATGAACGGCACTTGCCGGAAGGCCCGGCGCACCGCCGCCAGGGCCGGTTTCGGTTCACGATTCCGGGCAGTGATGCCGAACATCCAATCCTCCACCTCCGCTCCGCCGCGGAACCATTCATCGGTCCACGCATAAACAAAGACGCCCGCGCAGCCCGCAACGAAGGAAGTGCAAATCTGCCAGTCCAGCACTTGCGCCTGGGCGGCTTCGCCATTACGGAGACCGTCCAGGCCCATCTCTGCCATGACCAGCGGCCGGTCGCCGGCAAGATTGTGCAGGCGGGCGAGATAGGCATCGAGGCATTTGTGCGATTCGAGATAGACGTTGAAGCAGGCAAAATCCAGGAACGAAAGCTGCAAATATTCGGTGGACGGATAATTGACGTAGGACACGAGGCTGTCGGGGTCCTCGGCTTTCGCAGCATAGTAAAGGCGTTCGAGGAAGCGTTCTAATTTGCGGCGGCCATGCCAGCGCACAATGGAAGCCGGAATCTCGTTGCCAATGGTGTAGCAAAGAATCGCCGGATGGCCGGCGCGGGCGCGGATTTCCGCGCGCACCATCTCTTCAATGGAACGCGCGCACCGGCGATAATCGAGAAAGGCCACCGAGCGTTCCACCGGCAGCCCGGCCATGATCCGCAGCCCATGCTCTTGCGCCTCGTCCAACAACCAGTGCGGCGGCGGCGTGTAGGTGCGAACAGCGTTCACCCCGTTGGCAGACATCCGAGCAAAGTCGCGCTCCACCACCTCAGGCTCCGGGAATTCCTCGCCCTGCTCATTGGGACGAAAGGTGCCGTAAGTGACCCCGCGGACATACAACTTCTCCCCGCCGGCGAAAATGAATTTGCCCTGCACGCGGGGACGATTGTCCGCCGCCACGGGGAACCTCGCACGGCAGTTGCAACTAAGTATAGATCGTGCGGTCGGTTCCCAGAGATATTGCTCGGCCATCCGAGGATGCGCGAGATCTTCCTCAAGCGCGATGGCGCCGCCTTTCACCGTCACCGAGTCGCGTGGATGGTTGTTCATATTCACAGGCTCAACCAAAATGTCATTCCTCATACCGCCGTTTCTTTGATTTGCTTTTCAGCCCTAAAAGCCAACGGAACGTCACCGAGGTGTCACTCAAACGTAACGCGCATTTTAGGTTCCGACACCGGGGCTTTGAAGTGGGGCGAGGACCTTAAATGATTAAAGTCGGGACTCGAGAATGAACTGGGGTATTCACCCCAGACGAATTGACAGCTTGTCGGCCGTCGAGCCTCTCACTCATACAGGGTATCGGTGCGCCTCCTTTGTTTCTAATGGTTCCCCCGGCAGCTACAAATCAAATAATGGTGCAAAAAATGTTTAAGCCATTTTAATGTATGAAAAGTGGGTGTCACGGCAGCGCCCTTTTTGTCATTCCCCGCTTGAATCCCAGGTGCATGCTAACGGCCTCTCCACGGCTATGCACGTCCAGTTTCTTAAAAATCCGATTGGTGACGGAATGGATGGTCGCCGTCGCGTTTCCAGTAAGCCTGGCGATCTCCTTGTCGGAAAGGCCCAGGACCAGGTAGGCCATTATTTTGCGTTCTGCCGGAGTCATAGCCCCATTTACGGCAGGCAGGAGGCTCGTGTGTGTCAAGCATCCGACCAGGATCTTCTGGATTTCTCTGGAGAAGGGTTTCCATCCAGCCTGGGCATTAGTCAGGACCGGCTCCAACGATTCCGCTTTGCCTGACACAATGAAGTAACCATCGGCGCCTGCCAGAAGGGCGCGTATAAAACCTGGCAGCTCAACCTCCTTCGTAAACATGACGACCGGTAGTTTTGGCAGCACCTTTTTCAATTTGTGCGTGCACTCAATTCCACACATGCCGGGAAGCTGGGCGTTGATCAGAATCAAGTCGGCCGGATCCGCAGGAACACCTTCAAGCGCGTCCTCAGCGGAGCGATAATGCCGGTACAATCTAAATTGCCGTGAACCCTCCAGATGAAGCTTGATGATCCGCTGAGAGCTTATTTCACTATCGACCAAGGAGACCCTACGCACATGAGCCTCCGCCATCTTTAGACCACGCGGCGTCGAAAATAAGGCATGCCGTTCCGGGCCGAGAGACTGTTAGGTTGACCGGCGTTTCTCTATGCCGCAGACGTTTTGGAGAAGCGAATGTCGCCCGGAATAGAACTGAGCACTTGGCTATCAATTTGGGTTGTAAGCGTTGATGTTCTGCGGGCCACTTCGTAAGAGCCGGGCTGACCTTGCACCACCATCTCATTCGCCAATCAGGCGGCTGGGGACAATTGTCCGGACCCACACTTAGCTCCTTGCGTACCAGCCCGGTGAAACAACCATTAAATCATTGATGGATAGAAACAAATGTAATCCTGTTTCATCCAAATCGAATCCTCAATGAGATATTTAAACTGAGTCTGAATTGAGTCTGCAATGCACCTGCACTTCAAAGCTCGTCCTGTGGGTCAAGGGTACTAATGAATTTTTGTCGCTCCTGGACCCGACTTGTTCCGCCTCATGCCGCGCCGGATCGATCTTCGATCCAGGCACACAAAGCATTCTCGGGTGTTCCTGGCGGACGGTGTCGTTTCCGATTCAGTCGATCAAGGGCCCGGCGATAGCGGCAATGGCAGTGGTGGCAGAGTCGCGTGAATCGACAGGCTCTTGCGGCTGGTCGCCCCGCCGCTGCCCGTCACCGTCAGCGTGACCGTGTAATCGCCGGGAAGGACATAAATATGACTTGGACTTCGAGACGAGCTGTGCAACGGGACGTCCCCGAAGTTCCAATCCCAGGCCGTGATCGAGCCAGTGGACTTGTCGGTGAACTGCACGGTCAATGGCACACTGCCCGAAGTCGGGCTGGCTGAGAAATTGGCCGTTGGCGGGGGTGTCGTGACTCGGATGGTCAGACTCTTGCTGTTGGAGCCGCCGCTGCCGCTTACCGTCAGCGTCACCGTGTAACTTCCCGCAGTGTTATACGTGTGCGACGGGCTCTGCGCCGAACTGTGCGATGAGCCGTCCCCAAAGTTCCAATCCCGACTCGTGATGCTGCCGCTCGATTGGTCCGTGAATTGCACCGTCAAGGGCGCATTGCCGGAGGTCGAGTTGGCCGTGAAGCTCGCCGTTGGCGGGGGTGTTGTGACTCGGATCGTCAGACTCTTGCTGTTGGAGCCGCCACTGCCACTTACCGTCAGCGTCACCGTGTAACTCCCCGCAGTGTTATACGTGTGCGACGGGCTCTGCGCCGAACTGTGCGACGAACCATCGCCAAAGTTCCAATCCCGGCTCGTGATGCTGCCGCTCGATTGGTCCGTGCACTGCACCGCCAAGGGCGCATTGCCAGAGGTCGGGTTGGCCGTGAAGCTCGCCGTTGGCGGGGGTGTTGTGA
>QHNT01000029.1 GCA_003218515.1 Verrucomicrobiota bacterium
CGACGCCGCCGTGGAGGTCGAAGTGGACGGCAAACCGAAACAATTCAGTCCGCCGGAAATTTCGGCGATGATTCTGGCCAAGCTCAAGACCGATGCCGAAATGCGTCTCGGCGAAAAAATCACCCAAGCGGTCATCACGGTTCCAGCTTACTTCAACGATTCGCAGCGCCAGGCTACCAAAGACGCCGGCCGCATCGCTGGTTTGGAAGTCTTGCGCATCATTAACGAGCCGACCGCCGCTTCCCTGGCTTACGGATTGGACAAGAAGAAGGACGAGAAAATCGCCGTGTACGATCTCGGTGGGGGCACCTTCGACATTTCCGTGCTCGAAATAGGCGATGGCGTCTTTGAAGTCAAAGCCACGAACGGCGACACGCACCTTGGTGGCGATGACTGGGACAACCGCATCATGGATTGGATCCTTGATGAGTTCAAGAAGGAGCATGGCATGGATTTGCGCAAGCAGGCAGACGCGCTCCAACGCATCAAGGAAGAGGCAGAGAAGGCAAAAATCGCTTTGTCAAGTGCCCAGGTTTACGAAATCAATCTGCCGTTCATTACCGCCGATGCCAGCGGCCCGAAGCATATCAGCACGAAACTGACGCGGGCGAAGATGGAGCAGCTTTGCGACGATTTGTTCGAGCGCACCGTCGGCCCGGTGAAGAGTTGTCTGAAAGACGGCGGCATTACGTCTGACAAAATCGACGAGTTGGTTCTCGTCGGCGGCATGACTCGCATGCCGCGCGTCGTCGAGACCGCGCATTCGCTGGTCAACAAGCCGCCGCATCAAGGGGTAAATCCAGATGAAGTAGTCGCGGTCGGGGCGGGCATTCAAGGCGGCGTGCTCAAAGGCGAAGTGAAGGACGTGCTGCTGCTCGATGTGACGCCGCTTTCGCTCGGCATCGAAACGCTTGGCGGTGTGTTCACCAAGTTGATTGAGCGTAACACGACAATTCCGACGCGCAAATCGGAAATTTTCTCTACCGCTTCGGACAATCAGCCCGGCGTGGAAATCCACGTGTTGCAGGGTGAGCGTCCGCTGGCTCGTGACAACAAGACGATCGGCAAATTCCATTTGACCGACATTCCGCCGGCGCCGCGCGGCGTGCCGCAGGTCGAGGTGACGTTTGACATCGATGCCAACGGCATTTTGCACGTGAGCGCGAAAGACCTCGGCACAGGCAAGGAACAGAAGATCACCATCACCGCGAGCAGCGGCCTGTCCAAAGATGAGGTTGAGAAAATGCGCAAAGACGCGGAAGCTCACGCGGAGGAAGACCGCCAGCAGCGCGAGGAAATCGAGACCCGCAACGAGGCGGACAACGCCGTGTATCGCTCCGAAAAGATGCTGAAAGATAACGCGGACAAGATTTCGGGCGACGACAAGGCCAAAATCGAAAAGGCCGTCAACGCGGTGAAAGAAGCGCTCAAAGGGACTGACGTCTCGACCGTCAAGTCTGCGAGCGAGAAGCTCAATGAAGCGTGGCAGTCTGTTTCAGCCGAGCTTTACAAGGCGGCTTCGGAAAAAGCGCGTGCCAGCAAAGGCAAGCCGCAATCCGAATCCGGCGAGCCAAAATCCGAAGCAAAGAAAGACGAAGGACCGATCATTGACGCCGAAGTCGTCGAGGAAAAGAAGAATTAGTCGGATGGGGCAGGCAATGTGTGGCGCCGAGGCCGGTGGCTTTTGAATCCTGGACCTGGCCCGCAGTGAATGAATTTTCCCGCAGTGAGTGCTGTGGGATTTGATTCGTAAGTAAAAATCAAACCAACAAAAGGAAAACGAACGTATGGCAGTTAATCTGAAACCGCTCGGCGACCGGGTGCTGGTTGAACCGGTCGAAGAGAAGGAAGTCAAGAAAGGCGGCATCATCATCCCCGATACCGCCAAGGAAAAACCAACCGAAGGGCTCATCGTCGCGCTCGGCACCGGCAAGACCGACGATAACGGCAAGAAAGTCCCGTTTGAAGTCAAGAAAGGCGACCGCGTGTTGATCAGCAAGTACGGCGGCACCGAAATCAAGCTGAACGGCAAGGAGTACAAGATCTTGAACTCCGACGACATTCTGGCAGTGGTTGAGTAAACTTAACAAATAGAAAGAAGCAGAAAAATATGGCAGCAAAACAATTATTGTTTGATGAGGCCGCGCGTCAGGCGGTCTTGCGGGGCGTCGCCAAACTTTCCAAGGCCGTTACGGCCACCCTCGGTCCCAAGGGTCGCAACGTCGTTATCGACAAAAAGTTTGGTTCACCGACCGTCACCAAGGACGGTGTCACGGTAGCCAAGGAAATCGAGCTGGAAGATAGCTACGAAAACATGGGCGCGCAGATGGTGCGCGAAGTCGCCAGCAAGACCAGCGACGCCGCCGGCGATGGCACCACTACTGCAACCGTGCTGGCCGAAGCGATTTATCGCGAAGGCTTGAAGTTTGTCACCTCGGGCGGGAACCCGATCGGCATTCAGCGCGGCATCGGCAAAGCCGTGGAAGCCGCGGTGGCCCATCTCGACAAGATCGCCAAGAAGGTCAAAGACAAAGAGGAAATCAAACAAGTGGCCACGGTTTCAGCGAACTGGGACACGCAGATCGGCGAAATCATCGCCGATGCCATGGACAAGGTCGGCAAGGACGGCACCATCACGGTTGAGGAAGCCAAGTCGATCGAAACCACGCTCGAAGTCGTCGAAGGCATGCAATTCGACAAGGGCTATCTCTCGCCCTATTTCGTCACCAATGCCGAGACGATGGAGTGCAAGCTGGAGGACGCGTACATCCTGATCTACGAAAAGAAGATCAGCTCGCTGAAGGACCTGCTCCCGATCCTCGAAAAGATTGCCAAGGTCAGCAAGCCGCTGTTGATCATCGCTGAGGAAGTGGAAGGCGAAGCGCTGGCCACACTGGTGGTGAACAAGCTCCGCGGCACGCTGAACGTCTGCGCTGTCAAAGCCCCGGGGTTTGGTGATCGTCGCAAGGCGATGCTCGAAGACATCGCGATCCTCACCGGCGGCAAGTGCATCACCGAGGACCTCGGTATCAAGCTGGAATCGCTCGACCTTAACGACCTCGGCCGCGCCAAGAACATCGTGATCGACCGCGAGAACACCACCATTGTCGAAGGCAATGGTAAGTCCTCCGAAATCCAGGGCCGCGTGAACCAAATCCGCCGCCAGATCGAGGAAACCACCTCTGATTACGACCGCGAAAAACTGCAGGAACGCCTGGCCAAGCTGGCCGGGGGGGTGGCGGTCATCAACGTGGGCGCAGCGACCGAGACCGAAATGAAGGAGAAGAAGGCCCGCGTCGAAGACGCTTTGCACGCGACCCGCGCGGCCGTTGAGGAAGGCATCGTGCCTGGTGGCGGCGTGGCGTTGGTCCGTTGCCTGCAAGCCATCGAGTCTGTGAGAGGCGCCAACGACGACGAAAAGATCGGCATCGACATCGTCAAACGCGCCATTGAGTTCCCGACGCGCGCGTTGGCGGACAACGCCGGAGTCGAAGGCTCGGTCGTGGTTGAGGAGGTCAAGCGTCGCAAAGGCAACGAAGGTTACAACGTCGCCACCGGCGAGTACGAGGACCTCGTCAAAGCCGGCGTGGTTGATCCCAAGAAAGTCACACGCACCGCGCTGCAAAATGCGTCCTCCATCGCTGGCCTGATGCTGACCACCGAATGCCTCATCACCGAAATTCCGGAGAAGAAAGAGAAGGCTCCGCCCGGTCACGGCGGCCATGGCATGGGTGACATGGATTACTAAGCCGGCGCGGTCGCTGGAGGAACTGAGTCGTTCAAGCAGGGTCGGCGTTTGTCGATCCTGCTTTTTGTTTTGGGTTCACGACTTGACCGCGGTGCCTGGAGGGACGAGTATCTTCTGTCGTTTCGGGGGCGTACTGGTTTCGACCTGAAGGATAAGCCAGAGGCGGCATGCCGAGGATGGTTCGTTGGCCTCGTTAATCATCGGACCAAAAGACAACTGCTAACGAAGAATTAGCACTCGCGGCCTAATGCGCCGCGACGTTCACCGGCGGACGCCTGCTACGCCGGATGAACGCCACAGCAGGCATGGTTGACGGCGGAGACCGCGCGCCGGCAGCCGAGAAAATCTCCTGCGGACTAAGCGATGCGACTCGCGTCAGGCTGTTATCGCATTGCCGACAACTCTCGCTTGACTAAGCATGTAGTCGCGGCTGGTGGATCTGTCAGGGACGCGGGTTCAACTCCCGCCGCCTCCACCATATTTTTAAGGGTTTTATGCAAAAAACTTGACTTTGCGGCACTATTCCGCACAATCAGGCCATGAAACTACCGAAAGAATGGCCAGTGACGGTTAAGCAAGGCAACGCCTCCGTCAAAATCTACCGGGCGACCAACACAAAGGGCGCGAAGTCCTATCACGAATTCAAGCTCGTTTTCTATGACACTGAACACAAGCGCCGGTTCAAGACGTTCGCCAGCTACGAACGCGCCGACAAAAAGGCGCATGAAGTCGTTGCGACGATCACAAGGGGTGACTCTGAAACCCTCACGCTCACGAACAGCGACCGGCTGAGTTACCTACGGGCCGTTGACGCGCTCCGGCTGATACCGGACGCACACATTGACGACGTGGTTCGCGAATACGTCGCGGCGAAAAGGCTTATCGGGAATCACACTCTCAAGGAGGCCGCTGCATTCTTCGCCCGTAACTGCGTCAACTTGCATGAAAGGACCGTGCGTCAGGTCGTGGACGAACTCGTTGCACTACGAGAACAGCGCATGAAGGCTGGACGCGGTTCAACTACCTACGGCTCGTGAAGACCCTTTTCAGATTCGCACAGGCGAAACGATATTTCCCAAAGGACATCAACGCAATGGAAGGCATCGAAAATGAATTCGAGGACGATTCGGAGATTGAGATTTTCACCCCGGAAGAACTTCGCCGGCTGTTCGCATCGGCGCGTGCCGAACTTATTCCATATCTGGCGATTGCGGCCTTTGCTGGACTCAGGGCTGCCGAACTCGTGCGCTTGGACTGGTCTGACGTGAAGGCCGACTACATCGAACTCAAGAAGGGCAAGGCCAAGACACGCAGCAGGCGGCTTATTCCTATCCAGCCGAACCTTGCGGCGTGGTTGGCTCATTATCGACAGAAAAGCGGACCTGTGACGCAGTTCGCGAATATGTCCAAGCAGTTGCTCTGGCTGGCCGAGAACACCGCCGCAGAGGGCAAGGAAGATGGGACTCCGGCGAAGCCTGCCCTGACGTGGAAGCACAATGGTTTGCGCCATTCGTTCATCACCTACCGCATGGCGATTGCGAACGACGAGAACATTGTCGCGAGCGAGTCCGGGAATAGCCCGGACATGATTTACCGGCACTACCGCCAGCTTATCACGCCAGAGCAGGCGAAAGCATGGTTCTCGATTGTGCCTACGCCGGCCCCTGCCTGAACGGGTAAACATAAATCGAACACGTCCTGCCGCCCCATTTCGGGGCGGCTTTTTTGTCGGCGTTATTCACAGGTGTTAATTTTTTTTGAAAATTTTTTGGGATGCCTCGTGATTAGAAAATGGAATGGCAAACCTCAGAAAACCCCCGTAAGCATTGGCCGGAATCGCGCACGCTCACGCAAGGATTAGAACCTGACGTTCCCGCTTTGGTAGCAGCATGAAAAATCGAACACCAAATACGAACGGCGGGGAGCAAGAGGCCACCCCGAAAGCCTATCTGGACAAGAGCGCAGTCGCCGCAATCCTTCAGGTGACGCCAAGGTGCGTGGACAACTGGATGAAACGCGGCATCCTCCCATTCTACCGCATCGGGCGAACTATCCGCTTCGACGCCGACGGAATCCGCGCACACCTTGAAGCTACCTGCCGCGTCGGGGGGGGCAGGTGAGCATCCGAAATGTCAGAGTCGGCGAGATCGTTGTTGATTGCGGAACGCAGATTCGCGCCGAAATCAATGAGTCGGCGGTCGGCGAATACAGCGAGGCCATGCGTGACGGCGCTGAGTTCCCGCCAGTCGTCGTGTTTAACGACGGGAATCGGTATTTGTGCGCCGACGGATTTCACAGGACGCTCGCAGCCGCACGGATTGGGCGCGACGCAATTAAGGCAGAAATCAGGCAGGGCACCAAGACTGACGCTCTGAAATTCGCTCTCTCCGCCAACGTTTCCCACGGCCTTCGCCGAACAAACCAAGATAAACGATGCTCTGTCGCGCTTGCGCTGTCTGAGTGGCCAGGAGTTAGCGACCGGAGTATCGCGGAGACTTGCGCAGTTCACCATCAGCTTGTCGCCGATGTCCGAAGTCAACTGGGTGAATCATCCAGTTCACCAGTGGCATCCCGCATCGGGGCCGACGGGCGAACACGCAGGCTGCCGCAACGGCCTACAAATCAGCCCACGCAGCGTGCTCATGTCGGAGGGGAATTATATGGCGACGCGAACGGCCAGACAGAGCAAGAAGACGCGCCGCGCATCGTCACGGCAGGCCAGCGCGGAACAGAAACAGACCAGCTTCCTCAGCTTCTCGACACGCTCAGCGAACTCGTTGGCCGTGCAGTTGCGGAACTCGACTCAGCCCAACGATGGCAATTCGCCGATGAGCTAGAGGCGTCAGCACTCGACTTGAGGAATCAATGAACCAGCTTTACGCCAGAGTCTTTACTCAAATTTTAGATTCCAGCCTGGCGGACAACTGGCAGGCGCGCCACGTCTTTGAGGACATGCTCAAGCTCACCCACAACGGCATTCTGGACATGACGCGGCAGGCCATCGCTCGCCGCACCGCTGTTCCGATTGAAGTAGTGAACGCCGCGATTGATTACCTCGAAGCACCAGACCCGGCCAGTCGTGACCCCGAAGAAGAAGGCCGTCGTTTGTTGCGGTTAGACCCGCACCGTGACTGGGGCTGGACAATCGTGAATTGGGAGAAATATGAGGGCATCCGCTCAAGCGCAGACCAACGAGCACAAGCCCGCGAACGGAAGCGACGGCAACGCGACCTGCGCGGGCAAGAAAAATCCCCCTCTGCACTCCCCCTTAGCAAAACAGAATCAGAAGCAGAATCAGAGGACGCGGGACAAAACGTGACATGTCACGCAGAGTCACGCTCCGGGCGTGACAATAGCGCGGCGAAAGCCGCCTCTCCCCAAAAGTTTATCAGGCCGAACATCGAAGACGTGAAACTCGAAACTGCCAAGATCGGACTGCCCGACGCCGAGGCCGAAAAATTTCACAACTTCTACGAGTCAAACGGCTGGCGTGTCGGCAAAAACCCGATGCGCTCGTGGCGTCATGCGTTAATCAACTGGAAAATCCGCAACGAACAATCCAGTGAGAATCAACGCTCAAGTGCGCCGGTAAAAAGTCTGCGGGAAATGTCTAATGCCGAGATTCTACTGGGGGCGATATGACCGACACTGCAATCAGCGGGGCGGAGTTAGCCGAGGCGCACTCGGCGGCGACAGACATTCTTGGACCTCTGAGCGCGGAACCGCTAAGCGAGGCCGAGCGCGAGCAGTTCATAATCGCGCTCAAAGCCGTCCTGAATTTCGCTGGACCGAAACGTTTCAGTGGGGGACAAGACCATTTCAGGGCAATGGGCCGCAGGCTGCTCGCCTTGGCCTGGACGGTTGATCCAAGCCTTATCGAGGAAAGCCCGTCTCTCGCGCAGATAGCCAAAGCAATCGGCTGCACACGCGCCACGCTCTCCGTTCATTCGGCACAAGCGCGCAGGCAATTCGGCATTCGTAACAGGCTCTCATGCCACGGCTGGAATTACCGGGAAGCGAAGACCGACTCTTGACGTTCCACACTCTGTTAGATGACGACTGCCATATCGAAGATCGTGAGACGTGAGCGAGTGATTCTCGGCGCGGCAGTCACACAAGGCAAGGAATCTTTTGTTGGCCGAGAAGCCAAGCAGGTTAACCGTCAGGGCGAAACCTTCGTATAGCCAATGCCGAAATTGAAAAAACACGCGGTAAGGAGACTCGGCGTTGCCGTCAGCATGAAGGCGGCGTCGGCCATGACCGGCTTATCAGCCGAAGTGTTGACTTTGGCAAAAGCCTCCGGTTGCCAAGCGTTCAAGGAACGTGGCTCGGTCAATCTTGACGAGCTTCTTGAATGGGTTGCCGCCAATTCGAGCAAAATGGAAGGAGCGGGTGTCATTGTCGAAAGGAAATCGGAAGAACTTCTGCGGCTACGCGCCGACAGGCTCACGCGAGAATTCCGCCTTGCCGTTCTCCGCAAGGAATACGTTCCGGCTGTCGATGTCGAGACCTCAGTTGCCGAGATGATTGGCAACGCGAAGAAAAAACTGCTCTCCGGCCCGTCGGCCATCGCCCCGCAGATCGTCGGCGTGAGTGTGCCGGAAGCGGAAACCATGCTGAAAGAATGGCTTCGCGAGGCGCTGTCTCAGCTTCATCAAAACCCGCTCGGCAAAACGGAGGCCGCGACATGACACCCTTGAACGTGCGTTGCTATCGGTGCCTTGGCGAATTCATAATGCCCTTGAATGGCGGGCATGACGAATGGACCGTTAAGTTAATCACCAGATTTCCGCTTTGTCCCGCTTGTCGCCCCCCTCGCGTGGCAGATGAACCGCCGAAGAAAACCGAAGGGCGAACCGTGCGCCTCCCTTATTGCGATACCTAAAACGAACATCCGAAAAACAGAATCCCCATGAGCCAAAAAACCGAAAAATTACCGTACTTCACGAGCATCGCCGAGATTGCCAGGCGAGGCGGACAGTGCAGCGAAACTGCCGCTCGCAAACTGGAAAAATCCGGCATACTGCCAATCGCGATTTATACCAGCGGCAACAAGCGAATCCCGCTTTACTCAAAAACGGACATGCCCGCATTGCTGCAAATCATCGGCGCACAAGAGCCGGTCAACGAACTGAATCCGACGCCGCACGCGGAAGACCAGCCGTTTGAAATGTTTGTGCCTCACCCCGCGTCCGCAATCGCCGTTGTTGACCTGGAATAAATGAAACACGCTTTTTGCAATATGCGGGACCAGGCCGAAGTCATTAAAGCAATTGAAGGGCTTCGCGAGGAAAACAACGTTCTGCGGGCACAGATTCACGCGAAGACGGGTAAATTGCCGGCGGCTCCGGCTTACGGGGAATCGGGAGACTGCCTTAAAGAAGAATGCGCGCTCGCGGAAGCTAACGAAACGCTCCGCATTCAGTTGGCCAATGCGAAACCAATCATCTCGCCTAATGCCTCAGCCGGGACACCCCCCACGCCGCCGCAATCGTTCGCAGCGGCCACCGTTGACGAACTCTGTGCAGCGGTGAAGGCCGGCAAACTCACCGCCGCCGACGCCGGCAAGCTGCTAGATTCTCGCTTCAAAAAACCAACGCCTTTGACCGCGAGTTGCATCGCTGCGAAGACCCAAAAGTAAACCAAACCAAAAACCAACCATGTCCAACGAAACATCTGATTTGTCAGCCGTCCTCGCAGAAAATGTCGCACTTGCGGCAGAATAAGGAAAAGATGAAAGCCTACATGTCGGACTTCAACAAGCGCGTCGCCGCAGAAGTCGTCAAACACGGCATCGCCACCACTGCGTTTCCAATGGCGCAGACACTCCGAAAGCCGTCGCTCGACGATGAAGTGTCCCTTCGGTGGGGCCAACCAGTAAGGTAAACCAGAACCGACGACAACCATCAAAAATGAAAAACCCAATCACACTTGACAGTGCGGAAGACGAAGGCTTCGACGTTCCTACGACTCAATCTGCGGCAGCAACGCCGCCGGCCACGTCTCAGCCTGCCGCACAGCCGCCGAAGGCGAGCGAGCCAGCGTTCCCGGAAAATCTCGCTGATTGTTTCGCGCTGCTGAAACAGCTTGACGAAGAAATGCGCGGCACACCGGACGTGCCCGGCTCCCCATATCGGGCGCTCAGAAAACGGCGCGAAGACTTGGCCGCGCATACACACGCCCTGCAACAAGGGCCGAGTGCGCCATCCCATCTTGACCACATCTCCGCGCAGCGGGAATGGTCCAAGGCATCGGCCCGGGCTGAATTGCTTATTGCGCTCGCTGACTCAGGCAACGCGCAGGCAAAAAAAGAGCTTGAGGCGATACGCGCTTCGTCGGCGCGGCATGATGCCAAGAGGCCGGCAAGGAAACCCGCCGGCAAGGGATTCAAGGACAGAATCGCCGGCAACGCCGACGTTCAGAAGTCTCTCGCGGCTGCTGCCGAGGCGGGCGACAGGTTCCGGCAGACGTTCATCGACCTGGATGAAAGCCTTTTCTTTCAGGAACACGCCCTTGCGTGTGAATCCGCGCTCGACTCGGCCACCGACTTGAAGGTTGTCCAGGTATTACGCGCCAGAGTCATGAAGCTCCGTGCGCCCGGCGCTGATGCCGCTCGACGCGCCGCGCAAGTCGCGGTTGCAGAATCGTTCAAGCCACTCGCCGCCGCGCTGTCGAAACTGATCGACGCCGCTAGGACGCACCTTCGCGACTTGGAAAGTGAAATCGAAGTAGCTGAGCACGCGCTCTACGAAGGCTTCGGACTGCCACGGCTGGAAACATCGCTTGCAACTCACGTCAAATCCATCGCCGGCAAACTCGACGAATTTGAATCAACTCTTTCGGCTCAGGAGCAGCGCCCGCATACCCTCAGCCCGGCAGTTGGCGAGCCAATCTTGCAGTTTTTTAGCCTTTGAACCTTTTAGCCGCGACGCCACCCCGCCGATTTCCGGGGTTCTATTGCGACCTTGCCAGGCTCGCAAGGCGTCGCGGCTTCTTTTTTCCGATTTTCGCAGCGCCATCCCGGTTTGGACATTGCCGGATTTTTCGCGAGTGTCTATCGCAAAATGATGGCGCTGCGTTTTCCTTTTGAACTAAAAAACTAAATGCCTACCGCCACGAACAAGCTGGAAATTCTGATGAGCCTGACCGGGATGGCTCAGGTCATCACCGGCATCAATCAGTTGATTGAAGTCACCGGGCGCATTGCCAGCTTTGCGGCCAAGCCAGTCGAGATTGTCCAGAACTTGATTAACGCGGCGGACGAGGCGGGCAGGGCAGCGCAAAAGCTCGGATTCGCTTCGGTTGAAGCATTTTCAAAGTTCCAGCACGCTGCGAACATGGCGGATGTCAGCAACGAGTCATTCACTGCCGGCGTGAAGAACCTCGACAAGGCCCTCGCCGCCGCCGCCGCCAATCCCATGTCTGAGACTGCGCAGGCGTTCGCGGCTATTGGCTTCTCGGCCACTGATGCCGCCGGCAAACTCAAAACGCCGGAGGCAGCCATTCTTGAACTGTCGGACAAGTTTTCCGGCTTCACGGATGACGCGAACAAGTCCGCGCTCGCCCTGAAAATCTTCGGACGCGCCGGAATCGACATGATTCCGCTGCTCAACCAAGGCGCGGCAGCTATTCGTGACGCTGGCGCGGAAATTGACGGCGTGAACAAGGACGAGGCGGAGCAGGCTAAACAGTTCCGAGGAAATCTCAAGCTCCTGCACGCTGTCATGATTGACATGGCCAACACCGTCGTTAAATCGCTGCTGCCGTATCTGGCCGAATTCTCTGCGTGGCTGGTCAAGCTCCAAAAGGACAGCGGCTTCTTCGCCGCCGTCGCCGGCACCATCATTGATGTTTTGAAGTGGCTGGCAGTTGCCGCTTATGACGTGTATATCACTTTCAAAGTCCTCGGCACGATCATCGGCTCGGTTTCCGCCGCCGTCTCACTCGAATTCGATTCGTCCATTCGCGCCAGCGTCCAGCTTGTCGGCATCTGGTTCGCCGCACTCAAGGGCATCGGCTCGCAACTACTCAACGTCGCGAACACCGCCGGCACCGCCGCGCAAGCGATGATGAAATTCGCCACTGGCGATTATCTAGGCGCGCTGAACCTCGCCAAAAAAGGCGCGACCGATTTCGGCGCTGAAGTTGCCTCCATCGGCAAAACCATCTCCGGCGCGGTTGTGGATTCCGGCAACGTCTTCGTTGACAAATACGCCAAGGATTTCGCCGACGCAAAGTCCATTGCCAAAGGCGCGGCAAAAGACATTGCCGATGATCTGCTCAAGCTCGGCACCTTCACCCTCGACATCTTCTCGCCCAAGGCACCAGGGGCGCACGAAGCGCCGCTAAGGAAGCCGACGACCGCCACGCCGGGAACTATCGACGCCTCGGTGCTCAAGGCCATCGAAACCGCCAAAGTTCTGCTCGCCGAACTGCGCGCCGAAGAACTCACTGGCTCGGCTCAAATTTTCGCCGTCGAAGAAGCGCGCCACGAGAAACGCCTCAAGCAAATCGAAGACCTGAAAAAGCAAGGTGCCGACACGCGGGCGCTGGAAGAACAGGCCGAACGCGACCACCAGGCCAAGCTCTCAGAGATTTACAAGCAGGCTCTCGACGTTCGCGCCGAGCTTGACGCCGCTGCCAAGGAAGGCGATCTGCGCCGCACGATTGACACGCTCGAATCCGAAAGCGGCGCTCGCCTCGCCAACCTGCAAGCAAATCAGTCAATGGTGCAGACCTTCACCGCGATTTGGGAAAAGTCTTTCGTCACCCTCGGCGCGACCGTTCATAATTTCGCGTCATCCGTCCTCAACACTTTCAGTCAGGCCGCGAGCAGCGCATTGACCAACATCATTACTGGCACGATGAAGGCCAGCGACGCCTTCAAGGAACTCGGCAAGGCAATGCTGAACGCCGTCGTTACCTTCTTCACCCAACTGATCGTCAACACCATTCTCGCCAAGGCCGTGCAAGCCGCTGCCGGCGCTGCCATGACCGCCGTGGCTCTCGGCGAGGCCGGCGCGCTGGCCGGCGCGTGGGGCACCGCTGCTGCACTCGCGAACATGGCCACCTTCGGCGGTGCCAGTGCTTTCGGCCCGCTCGTCGTTCCCATTGCTGCCGCATCCGGCGCGTTGTCCAAAGGACTCGCCATCGGCTTCGGCGGCGTGGCGCACGGCGGTCTCGACTTCGTTCCCGGCGAAACAACCTTCTTGGTTAATCGGGGGGAGCGCATCGTCCAACCGGAAGCGAACAAAGACCTCACGGAATTCCTTGCCGATAAAAGCGGGGGGCAGCCAATCGTAGTTGAGTTGGTCCTCAATGAATACAAGGTTGGCCGTGCATTTTTTGAAATGAGCCGAAACGGGCGACTGTCTATCAGCCAACAAGCGATAGTTTGATGAAAAAAAACCTCTGGCTTTTCAAGGTGGGGCCGTTCTGCGCCGGCATGTATCGCCCGGCAAGGAATGGTGAGCGCGACGGCGTTTACATTATGACACCGGGATGGGTGTTGGAAAGAATCGCGCTCGCCGCGAGGACAGAAGTGCTTTGGCTCCGGGCGAGCTACTACGTGACCAGAAATCGTCTTATGCGAGCGTTGTTGGCGCTATTCAGAGGCAAGACCTGAGCGCCGCCCGCCGCCCGCATGGTTCAATCCGTGGCTCGACATGCGGTGAAACGCCAGTCTAGGATTTTTTTTCGTCATCCATTTTCTTCGTTTTTTCATCTCGCGAAAGATAATCAAAAACGGCAGCCCATTTAGCATCCGGCGCTAACATCTGTGGTTTTTCTAACAGTTTGGCGAACGCCAAAGAATCGAGCACTGATTTACCGGCACCGGAAAGTGTTGCAAAGTATCCAAGTGGAATCTCTCGCTGAACAGAATTCTGTATCGAACGGGCAAGTTCAAGGATTTCTAACACCATGTCCTCCGTAGAACGTTGGCGCATTGCTGTTGATGGCTTATACGTCGCCATGATCTGCTTGAATTTCGTGTCGAATTCATCCCACCACTTTCCGACAGCCTTTTGCAGTCGGTCTTTAGGCAGCTTCTTTTCTCCACCCTGCTCGTTAATGGACGTAATCAATTTCAGGATTCCTTCCTTGTCGGCCAATGTCAGATTGAGTTGAGACAAGGGCGGTTTAACAGTCGTTTTTCGGAGATTGATTAGGAGTGGGCAGACTCGATTCTTGGTGAGACCCTTAAACAAAGCGCCGGCCTCAAATAACAACCAGGGAGCTTCCAAATTTTCCGGGGTTAGACAAAGTATTCCAATGCCATTTTCTGACAACTCCTTGCTGATTTCATCGAACCAAACTGAGCCGGATTCGATGTCCTGATTTGACATCCAAGGCTCGACGAATTGCAATGAGTTTGGAATCCAGTCCCGAAGCAACTCTGCAACCTGCTTACTAAGTTCGCCTGACCAACTGATGAAGACTTTCATGCGGCTAGTTGTCCGGCCTTTGTGCGGAGCATTCCGTGTTCTCGCGCCCACGCTTCGACGATTGCTTTTGCACCCAAAAGGCAAGCCGCGCCGTGGATTGATTCAGCGTCGCGGTTCACCCCATCCATTCTCTCGCCGTCTAACTCAGCCTCCGCTTGGACTTCCAGGAAACGCAGGACATCCGCAACGCTATATTCGTGGACAACCGGGTTGCGTGACACAATTCGCCGGCCACTTCGTTTGATTTGTGTTTTCATTCCGGCCTTGTAACGCAAAAAGCCCGCGCTGTAAAGGGCGCGGGCTTGCGCGTGGGAATTGCCTTCTCCCCCTCCGTTAAGCGGCTTTCTTTTGTGGTGGTTGACGGTTCGTATCCTCTACGAACTGGATGTCAACACTTCGGGCATAAGAAAGGCATGTGTAAACTTTCCAACGCACGCCGCTGTTCTGTCTAATCTGAACCCAAAGCCGGTCCTTGCCCTTATTCTTTGCGGGACGATAATTCATTGTTATCGTGATACCATGTTTTGTCGGGCCTACTTTTACTCCACCTATTTTGTTAGATGCCATCTGCCCGATGAACGTAAAGAAACCGTGCGAGGAATCAAACAAAAAGCCCGCCCCCGTTCCGCACGTTCCGCACAAAAAACGTTCGTGAAGGTTCATAAGCGACGCAATGGGCGACACCGGAGCGCGAACACTGGAAGTCAATTTAAGTCAATGTTTGCGCGGCTCGTATAATCGTTTCGCAACCGTTCGTAAAAATGAACGGGAAGCCAATAACGGGTTCAACTCCCGCCGCCTCCACCATATATTTACGGCACTATTCGCGGCTCAACGGTGGCGTGCGAGCAATTTTTCCAGCCGATCGCGAAAGTTGCGGCTCATGTTCAAGCGCGCGCCGTTCTGGAGAATGACCGCGTAATCGCCATAAAACATCGGCTGCAGTTCCTTGATGCGATCCATATTCACAATCGCCGAGCGGCTGATGCGAATGAAGCGGTCGGACGGCAATTGTGTTTCCATTCCACCGATGGTCTCGCGCAACTGATGCGCGACACCGCCGACGTGCATTCGCACATAATTTCCGTCCGCTTCGATCCACTCGATGTCCCCGACACGAACGAAGATGACCCGGCCGTTCGCTTTGAAGGCGAGACGCTCGGGTTTCCTCGCGTCCGGTCTCAGACTTTCCAGCAGCGCGGCCAGGCATTGGTCCGACACACCTTTTTCACCGTGTCGCAATCTTTCGCGCGCATGCGCCAGCGATTTTTGGAAACGCTCACGGTCGAAAGGTTTCAGCAAATAATCAATCGCGTGCACTTCAAAGGCCTGGAGCGCGTACTGGTCGTAAGCCGTCACAAATATCACCAGCGGCATCGCCTCGCCCGCGATCGCCGCACAAACCTCGAAACCACCGAGCCGCGGCATTTGCACATCGAGAAAAACCAGGTCCGGTCGCTGCTTTTGGATCGCGGCGACCGCCTGTCGTCCATTGCCGCATTCGCCGATGACATCGAAATCGCTCTCGAGCCTGAGCAATTGCCGGAGGCGCGCGCGGGCCGGCGCTTCGTCGTCCACGATGAGCGTGCGAATCTTCATTTCAGGGGGCGCGTTGTCCGCCGGAGTTGTTGTGCATGCCCTCCGCCGGCCGATTCGCCCCGGCGTGCGAAACAACCACGACCTTTGGCGCGCTGGCATGGGTCTCGGTGCGGCATGGGATGAGCAGCGTCACCTCCAACCCGCCGCCCGGGGCGGGCGTCAGTTGGAACTGATGATTTGCACCGTAAAGATGCGACAGACGGGAGCGCGTGTTGGAAAGGCCGACTCCCTCCGGGTGAGACGCGACCTCGATTTCCGGCAATCCTGGACCGTTGTCGCCCACCTTTAACTCCAGCATCCCGTTCAAACGCCGCGCGGCGATTTTCAGCCGTCCCATGTCTTCGCGTGGCGCGATTCCGTGCCGGATGGCGTTCTCGACGAGCGGTTGCAGGATCAAGGAAGGCACCAGGATGTCGTCGAGTCCGGATTCTATGTCCAGCTCCACGGCGAGTCGGTCTTGAAAACGCACCTGTTCGATCTCCAGATAGCGTTCGAGGAAGGAGAGTTCCTGGCGCAGCGGCACTTCCTGGGTGTCGGACTGTTCCAGGCTGACGCGCAACAGTTCGCTGAGCCGGGCTACGATCCGGTCGGCATCCTCTGGATTCTCATGGATCAGGGCGGAGATGACATGGAGCGTGTTAAACAGGAAGTGCGGGTTCAGTTGCATGCGCAGCACCTCCAGTCGCGCCCGCACCAATTCGGTGGCCAGAGCCGAGGCCTGCGATTCGCGCTCGCGATTCCGCCGATAATAATGCCACCCGAGATGCGCCAGCACGATCATCCAATAGATGATCACGGTGACGTGACAGTAATAAATGATCAGTTTCCTGAACACGCGACCGAACTCAAACGTGGTGCCGTCTATCACCGATTTCTGGCCGCTCAAAAGCCCCGCGTAAATCGCGAAGTAAACCAGCGATAACAGCGCCGACCCGGCAAGGTGAAGAAAGAACCAGCGTTTGGCGCTCGCCCGTTCGAGGTCCAGGCGGCGGGCGACCCAAAGGATCCCCACCGTGAGAAATGCCCAGGGATACCATTCTTCGAAAGCACGCCGGAAGGCCAGTCCCCAGGGAAACGCGTGGTTCTCCATGACGAATTGAGAGGCGTAATTCTGCGCCGCTTCGACAACGGCCACCAGCGCCCAGAAACCGAAAATCAATCCATACTTCCGCCAGCGACTTTGCAAGACACGGTTGAGGTTCATGGATGCGCCGTTGCTCTAGTAACCCGGCGTGGCGATTATCGCAGAAGAACGCCCGGTGTTCAACGTCGCAGCGATTCGATCGATCTGCGCGCAGAACTCGAACGTCGCCCGCAGCGCGAAGATCACGGCCACGAGCGCCGCCAGGCCCAGAATCAAATGAACGGCGAGGTCCATTCGTGTCGGCTGGCTCAGGGGAAGGAAAAGGCGCCTATTGGCTCGGCTCTCGGCCATGCCACCGCCGACCGGCAGGTCCTGGAATCTTCGCCTGGACGCCTGGAACGGCACTGCGAACTGGTTTCCAGCGCTCGCGCCGGTCCGTTTGCAGCGCCCAATACGCGGCGCAGGCGCAGCTTCCCGGCAGTCCCATGCGGATGGGTTTCGCGGTTGCAGATTCATTTTGGCCTTTCGTTGGACCCGTTTCTACGCGGACTTCCCGGCCGGGAAAACCGATATGTGACGAAACGCTCGAATGGAGGGCCAGGCCGCTCAGGGGAAGCCTCCAATTCCAAAATAGGCGGCGCATTGAGACCATGAACCTGCGGCCTGCCGTGGAGCCGGGCATCTTGCCCGGCGGACAAGAGGGTTCGACACACCAATAGCGGTAAAGGCTGGCATTTTGAAGTCAGGCACGGCTATTCTCTCTTCATGAACCGCCCGGAGCGCGGACGGCCATGTTCGCGCGAATCAAGTCCAAAGAACCCGCGGACAAGGCTGTCCGGGCTCCTGTCCGTCGCCGGTTCATGGCTCCGATGCGCGATTCTGGAATCGTGGAGGCTCTCCATGTTCACGCGCTTTTTTGTTGCCGCCTCTGTCCTGTTGATCGCCAGCCTTCGGTTGACCGCCGCGGAATCTTCAAGCCGAGCGAAGGCCTCGACTTTGCAGATCGCCACCTTCGACGTGGATGCCACCCCACCGATTGGCTCCATCATGGCTTACGATCCCGTGACGAACCATGGGGACCTCGGACTCCGGGCGCGCGGTATTGTGTTGCTGGGAGCGGGGGAGTCGATCGTGCTCTGTTCCGTCGATTGGATCGGCATCGCCAACGAGGGACGTGACGCTTTCCGGGCCGCGCTCGCCCGCTCGGCTGGAACATCGCCACGGCGCGTCGCCGTCCACACCTTGCACCAGCACGACGCGCCAGACTGCGATTTCTCCGCCGAGCGCATCCTCGAGGAGGCCGGCCTTGATCCGCGCCAGTTCGCCGGTCGCTTTCAGCGCCAGGTCATCGCTGATCTGGAGAGGGCTGTGCGCGAATCCCTGCCTCGGGCGCAGCCGGTGACGGACATCGGCCTGGGCGAGGCTCGCGTCGATAAGGTCGCGTCGAACCGGCGCATCCTTGGGCCGGACGGCAAGGTCCGCGCCACACGCTGGACGGCGACGGTGGACCCGGCGATTCGCGCCGAACCGGAAGGCGTTATTGATCCGATGGTTTCGCTGGTGAGTTTCTGGAATGGGGAACGGCCCGTGGCGGTGTTGAGTTATTATGCCACACACCCGCAGAGCTACTA
>QHNT01000068.1 GCA_003218515.1 Verrucomicrobiota bacterium
GAGATAGTCCTGAAAGGCGCGGTTGGAATCCTCGTGGGTGAGCGTGGTCAGGCGGTCACCGTAAAGAAAGTTGAGATAATCGAGGTAGCTGCCAGCAGCGAGGCCATTTTGGGTGACGATGACGTGCCGCTCTCCATCACCGGTTTCATTGAGAAGCGTAGGAATAAAGCGTCCCGGATCGGTGCCACCCACATACACCATCCCGGGCCGAAGAGAGCCGAGCACGGCTTCTCCGTAGTCGAGGAGCTTTTGGGCAGGCCAATCATGGGCGGATTCGGCGACGCCGAGCGACTCGAGAATAGTGCCCCAGAGCACATCGAGATCGTGCGGCGGCGGCTTGGCCTTGTATCGGTTATCGAGAGGTTTGAAGGCAGCCTCAATCTCATCCCACCGCCCCCCTTCCACGGCGGCGAAGAACCGCTCTACGTCGGCGGGCACTACGATCTTGAACTGCCGTGCCATGGCATGGGCAATCTCACGGCGCGAACGGGCGAACTGGCTGACTTTGCTCGCAACGATTTCCTCCGCGGTGCGCGCAGGCTCGGAAGCTGAGCGTTGATGAGGCAACGGCGTGCCTCCGACACTCGGGGCACGCGGGGTATGGACGCCAGTAGCGGAGGATTGCGCTGGGACATCCGCAGAACTGGGCAGGGCGGGCGGTGCATCATTGCGCCGCATCAGGAAAAGGCCAATGAGCGTGGTCAGCAGGCAGCCGGCGACGAGGAACCACGGCCAGCGGAAGCGCTGGTCGGAATTTTCGCGCGGCGCGGAATTGCTCATGCGACATGGCTTCTCTCACTGGTCAAGACACCGTGACGGCACGGATTTGTATATGACTTCGGATGCAGGTGGCAGTGCCTTTCATGCTGACGCGAGGTGCAACTATGTCCGCCGTGACTTCCGTTGCCCGAATTAGTCGCGTTACGGTATATTTGGCTACGTTGAGGAGCAATCATTCGAGCCTTAGCCGCAGTGAGCATACAATCCTCGAATTGAGGACTGCCCGTTCACAATGGCAGCTGATTGCCCGAAGAGGACGAGCTAACAAACCGCTTGCTCGCCTACGTGAACCCTTGTTACAAAAGCGCCAACAAATGGCTCGCTCTTCAACCACCTACAGTCGCAAGTGGAAGTCTGGTTCGACAACCGTCGTGCGGCGTTTTTGCAGAACTTATCCATGTCATGTGCGCGACCAACAAACACGCTAAGCTGAAGGAGCTTCAAACCGAAGTTGATACGATTCGACGGGAACTCGGTATAAGTGCTCCAAAATCGGTCCTCTATCTTTCGCCACTAAACGTCACCGACGACAAATCTGTTGTCGTGGATGCTGATGGTTTAGGCGGTGCAACGGTTCGCGTTGTTGAGGGGAATTATCCGATCGACTTTTTCGCGCACTATGAAAAGGAGTTCGCCAGCGAAGACGCTGCTGTCGAAGCTGCGGAGAAGATTGTGGAAGATCACGCTTTTCCTGCGGAAGTTTTGGCCTGATCGTTCTGCGGCTACTTGATGCTACTCGAATACTCCCGGCGAAACTCCTCGTAAACGATTCGCAACACTTTCTGCCGGTCTTCCGACTCGTCGAAATTCGCTGCCATTTTAAGGAGATCATCTTTGCTGATGGACTGCACCTTCATGTCAATGAGATATTTTTTTACGTCTTTGGAAATCTCATCAATCACCAAGATAACGTTGCCGTCCTGAAGGCGCTCGCTGTCGAAGTTTACCTTGAGTTCAGCATAGACTCGGTTCGCATCTGACTCCGTGCTCATGCGCAGCTTCTTTATTTGGTAAACGACGCCGAAGTTGGTGGAAAGGTCCACACCCTTGTCATGCGCTGCGGTCCGCGTGTCCCGGTAGATTTTGCAGGCGAACTTTTCGAGATGCACTTTGATGACCGCGAAGCTGAAAATTTCAAAGTTCGCCGGAGTCTTGTCGATTTGCTTCCCAATCAAGTTGAGGAAGTCACTCTTGCTCTCAGCGAGGGTCACGCGTGTCGCGACGTTCTGCAGCAGTGGCACGATACCCAGTCGTTCTTCAATGTGCTGCTTGATTCGCGAGGGAATCCAACCACACAGAGCCTGAGCGCAGTCTGTGTAAGGCGGCAGCAGCTCGTATTTGAGGTGGTCAACAGACTTCAGCACGCCGTATCGAGACATGCGCATTCCATAGGCGTCTTCGTATTTTGCGCCGACATGCACGTCGTGACCCAGGAACTCTTTCAAGTCTCGCACGGCTGACTGGTAGGCCTTGCGGACTTCGGTATCAGAGAAGGTCTTTCTGCCAGAAGTCGAAATAGACCTTCAAAAGCCCAAGCGCGACGACCGGCATGATAACTTTGGTCTGCGAGTTTTTGAGCATCCGCTCGATCTCGCCTCTGCAAGAGGTTTCAGCGTTTTTAACAGTTGTTTTCAGTTTCGACACCTTTTGTTTCTGACCTCGCGCATCTCGCTCAAAGATTCCCAGAAGCCTTTGTCAACGACGACGGCCATCTTCTTTCCCCAGCGGCGTGCCTGCTTCCTGGGGTTTGAATGGGCAAGGCATGTCCTTGTGTTTGGCCAAAGCAAGCTCGCGAATTCGTTCGGCTGACAATGCCGAAACGTCAAATCCGTAAAGCTCTCCGGCGCCATATCGTCTAACCATTCTTGGCTATGACTATCACGATTGTCGGATGATAAGAAGCCATTTCGCCACACGGCCGCACAACCGGTGGAAGGCGCGGGACGATCTGGAACATCTAACCGAGAAAATGGTCCGAGGCGCCCCCCGGAGCACACGCGCAGACGCGTCATCGGCTGTTTGACAGGATGCGGCCCACTGCTACAACCATCGCGATCATGAACACGCGCACTCTAATCGTCTTATTCCTTTCCCTATCCTGCACGAGCCTCGTTGCTCAGGAAAAAGTCGTTCGGCTCTACGAAGGTCCGGCTCCGGGTTCGGAAAACTGGAAGCAGGAGGAAAAGGAAAACCGAACCAACGCTTGGCAGACACGCGTGGTCTTCAACGTGGCCAATCCGACGCTCACCGTTTTCCCGGCCGATCCAGCAAAAGCGAACGGCACAGCCGTCGTCATCTGTCCGGGCGGCGCATTCTTCGCCCTTTCGATCGACAGCGAGGGATTCGATGTCGCCCGTTGGCTCAACACCGAAGGCGTCACTTGTTTCGTGTTGAAATACAGGCTCGTCGAATGCAAGACCGATGACCCGACCCGTGAGCTGATGACGAGAGGAAAGCTGGATGACATCGTTGCGCCCGTCGTGAAGCTGGCCATGGCCGACGGTAACGCGGCAATTGGTTACGTGCGCAAGCATGCGAACGAATACGGAGTCAACCCGGATCGGATCGGCATCATGGGCTTTTCCGCCGGGGGCACGGTGACGGCGTCGGTGGCCTTCAACTATTCTCCTGGAACGCGACCCAGCTTCGTGGCTCCAATTTATCTGGCCTACAACTGGACGATCAAGTCGGGCGGGGTTCCCGCCGACGCCCCGCCGATGTTCATTCTGGCAGCGAGCGACGATCCGCTCGGGCTGGCGCCACAAAGTGTCGCGCTTTACCAGGATTGGACTGCTGCGAAGAAGTCCGCCGAGCTCCACCTTTATCAAAAGGGCGGTCATGGCTTTGGTATGCGAAAGCAAAACCTGCCCACCGATCACTGGATAGATCGTTTCGCCGATTGGCTGGAGGTGCAGGGGTTGTTGAAGAAATGAGTTGGTCGCGCTGCCGCGATGTTCGAAGCGCAGCCTGTCGTGCCGAATGGCAGCCAGTTGCCAGAGTGAGCCGTGCGGCGGGAAAGGCGGATCATGGCTTTAGTCGCAAGGCGCGATACTTTTTCAACATTCGGCGCAGCAGCGGCGCAAAAACCAGCGGGTACGCCCGATACATCCACCACGCCACGCGGGCCGAGAACGGAAACACGATGATCTCCTGATTCCGCGCTACTCCGCGCAAGACCGCTTTCGCGGCCTGATCCGGTTCCATCACCCAGCGCCACGGAAGTTGAGCAAGATGATCTTCCTTCCGCACGTTCCAGTACATGTTGTGTTCGCCCATGTTCGTTCGGACCAGGCCAGGGCAAGCGACGCTGACCTTCACGCCCAACCCGGCTGCCTCCGCGCGCACGGCAGTCGAGAAACCCACGATGGCCCATTTCGTGGTGCTGTAGGCCGTGAGAATCGGCGTCGGCATCAAGCCGGCCACGGACGAAATATTCACGATGTGCCCGAAGCCTTGCCGCAGCATCACGCGATACGCCGCCATCGTGCCGTGCACCACGCCGAACAGGTTCACGTCCACGACCCGCCCGAAATCTGCGACGTTGCCATCGCGGAGTTCTCCAACGACTGCAACCGCGGCGTTGTTGAACATGTAGTCGAGGCGCCCGTGAGTCGCGGCCACATCATTGACGAGCTTGTCCACCTCCGGGGCAAGCGAAACGTCCAGTTGCGCCGCCTCCGTCCGACCCCCGCGCTGACGAATGGCCGCAGCGACTTCCTCCGCTCCCGCAACATGGATATCGGAGACAACGACGGAGGCGCCGTCGGCTGCAAGTTTTTCGCACAGGGCACGGCCAATTCCGGATGCGCCGCCGGTTACGAGCGCGACCCGGCTTTCAAGTTTGCGCCTTGTTGCAGTCAATCGTCAGCCTTCGAAAAAGTGTACCGACTCTCTTTGGCACCGTTTCATCCTTCCGCATCAGCGGGGGACGGGGAACTGCGTTGAGTACACTTCAATATCTGAACATCTTCGCCGCGCCGATGTTCGCGCCGGCGGCGAACAACGCCAGCACGCCAAGCTTGGAAAGGACCGTTTCCCAGCCGCCGCCGAAGCTGATCAGTTGATGCAGCGCATCCATCGCCCAACCGGTCGGGACACAGTGAGCGATGATTTGCAACGTTGCCGGCACGATTTCCAAAGGCCACCAGCATCCGCCAAGCGCCGCCATGATCGAGCTTGCCAGCACGCAAAGGCCGATGATCTTGTCCTCGTTCTTCACCGCCGCGCCGATCCACGCCGAGCGAAGCCGCGACCCACGCATAGATTCCGAGTGTGAGCAGGATGGCGAACAGGCTCTGCCCCAGGTTGACCTTGAAGATGAATTGGCCGAGCAAGAGGAAGAAAATTATCTGCACGCCGCCGAGCAGGAATCGTCCATAGACTTTTCCAATGACCAGTTCCCATCGCCGAATCGGATACACCGCCAGCCGCCGCAACACGCCGTCCGCGCGTTCTCCGGCGATGCTCGCACCGCCGAAGATCATCAGGTTCATCATCAGGAACTGCACCAGCGTGCCAGGCAACGATTGATTGAAGCCGGCCGGCGCCGGATTGCGGCCGGCGAATTGCGCCTTCAGGCTCACGGGATTCTCCGCCTTCGTCAGCGCGCGCAGTTCCGGTTCGTTCACCGGCTCCTGGCTTTGGGACGCCAGCTCGAACAGGTGCGAGTTCATGGCCACGAGCGCCCGAATCAAACGCAGCTCGATGAGGAAGGCGGATTCCGCGCCCGAACCTTCGACCTGGAAGAATTCCACTTTCACCGGCTCGGTCTTAAGGACCTTCCCGGTGAAGTCGGCGGGGATGCGGATGCCGCGCTCGGCTTCGTTGCGTTTGGCTTGGTCAACGAGGCGCATGCCTTGCGCGTCCAGTTCCCCCATCAGCAACGTCCCGAGGAAGCCGGTGTCGCGATTCTCGATGAGCACGGCCGGGCGCGGGTTGGACGGAGCACCGGGCCCGCGGAAGGCGATGCCAAAGAAATAAACGAACACCAAAGGCACGAGGAACAGCCAGACGTAACCTGCCTTCATGCGTAGGAATAGGCGAATGTCGTTGTGGCCAATCTGGAAAACGCGTTTCATGCCCGGATGCCTTTCGCCAGCGCACGCTGAAAAACCCATGACGCTGCGATCACCAACCCCAACCCCAGGACCAGAAGTTTCAACGCGGCCCAACTCCATGGCATGTCAACGGCGCCTGACTGCAATGCGCGCAGCGCTTCGATGAACCAGTAGTTCGGCACGAGCGGACTGAGATGATCGCGGAACAATGGCGGCAGTTGTCTCGCAGGAAAGAAACTGCCGGCGACGAACGACAGACACATCACGATGACACCATTCACCGCATTGGCGCGTCGTTCGCTTCGCGCCAGCGCGGCGATGAAGGCCATGAACCCGGAGCCAAACAGACCGAAAGCCAGAATCACCACAGCCATCGCCAGCGGCCTCTGCCAATGGATGCCGAACATCAGGACACCGCCGCCAAACATCACGATGCTGCCGAGCACGACGACCGCCATCGCGAGAACCACCTTGGAAATCACGAAGGGCAGCAGCCGATCATGCAGCGTGCGGAACCGGTCGAGCGTCCGCGCGGTGACTTCGCGGTAGAGATCGCGAATTGCGTGGTCGGCAAGGAACAACAGGAACATTGCCGCCATGCCCGGGAGCAGAAAGGCGAAGATGTTCAGCGCCGGTCCTTGTTCTTTGGCCTTCTTTTGAGTGCTCGCTTCGTAACCGACCAGTGGCGGAAACAGGTAACGTTCGGCATTCTCAAATTTGTCACCGACGCGAACCATGAGCTCGGCGATACCTTTCATGTCGGGCCGCCCTTTTTTCTCGAATACCTCTTTCCATGCCGGCAAATCGGAACGCAGGTTGCGGGCGACGGCGTTCAAGCCCGTGACGGCCACTTGCACGAGTTCCTCCAGAATCGCCGGGTAAAATGATTGCGCGGGATTCTTGATCAGCTCGAAAGCGACCGGCTCGTCGCCGCTCAGATAGGTTCGCGTGAACCCCTTCGGAATGATCAGCACGGCGCTGATTTTGTTGTCATTAATTTGCTTGAAGGCTTCGTTCCGTTCGAGAAAGTGTGCCTCCAGATGTTTTTTGAAATCGCCCTGGTTCATCGCGCCACGCAGCAGGCTGCTCAACACGGAGTCGTCCTCATCCACGACCGCGAGCTTGATCTGGCCCAGGCCGCCGCCTTTCGAGGAAGGCCCGAACACGAGGCCGATCAGCGCGGTGATGCAGAGCGGCAGCGCGAGATTAAGCAGATACGGCCAGGGATTGTGCCGGGCGCGCCTCAGATCTTTGATGAGCATCGTCCAGAGCATGGCTCAGAACAGCGTAAGCCAACAAATTAGGTAAAGTTGTGATGCGCGTGGCCCCCTCACCCGCCCTCCGGGCACCCTCTCCCCCTCGGAGGGGGAGAGGGCGGGGTGAGGGGGTGCTCCGTCGCGACCAGGCGAACCGCAACATTCACCAGTCGAATTTCGTTGAGCGAATCCTTTCATCCGTTCAGTGGCCTGGCGTCTATTCGCGCAGTTCCCGGCCGGTGAGCTGCAGGAACACGTCGTTCAGGCTGGGCCGCTTCAAGGTGACGTTTTCCACGCGCACGGGCAGTTCCAGCAGATCACGCAGACACTCCGAAGGATGCCGGCTGTTTTGAGAGGACACGATGAGTTGGTGATCCAGCTTCTGAATGATGCGAAAGCGCTCACGAAATCCCGGCCAGTCATCGGGATTGGCCTGTTGCAGGTTTCCCTCCAGCACAAACAGTTGATCGCCGCCGAGGCGCTTTCGAAGTTCCGGCAGGGTTCCTTCGGCCAGTAATTTGCCGTGGTCAATAATGCCGATGCGGCTGCATAACGTCTCCGCTTCCTCCAGGTAATGCGTGGTGTAAAGGATCGCCGCGCCTTCCGCGCCCAGTTGGCGCACGAATTCCAGAATGTTCGCGCGCGCCTGCGGGTCGATGCCGACGGTCGGTTCGTCCAGGAGCAGCAGTTTCGGCCGGTGCATGAGCGCACAACCGATGTTGATACGACGCTTCATGCCGCCGGAGTAATTCTTCACCGCATCCCGCGCACGGTCAGCGAGCGACAATGCCTCCAACACTTCGCCGGCGCGTTCGCGAGTCTCGACCGCAGTCAGGCCGGCCAGTCGCCCCCAGAACTCGAGGTTCTCGCGGCCGGACAGTTCCTCGTAAAGTGCCACCTCCTGCGGCACCACGCCCATGATCTTCTGCGCGCGAGCCGGATCGCTCCAGAAGTCTGCGCCATCGACCGCGACTTTGCCGGCGTCGGGCCGCAGCAGACCGGAGATCATCGAGATGGTGGTGGTTTTGCCCGCGCCGTTGGGGCCGAGCAAACCGTAAATTTCACCCGCTCGCACCTCGAAACAGACATCACTGGCGGCGCGCACCTCGCCAAACGTTTTGCAAAGTCCAGCGACTTGAAGGAGAGACATAAGGATGACGCACGAGTGTTAGCCGAAAGAAGCGTCGCAGCATAGGCAAAAACTCCGCGTGAATCCTGACAGAGGAAATCGGGGTGCGGTTCGGGCGACCTGTCGCAGCTACGCCGGGGTCAGCAGCCCCCAACGCCGCCGGATGCGGTGTTCGATCTGGCCGAAGAGAAAGCGGTCCAGCAGCAGCCCGAACAGGATCGTCAGCACCATGATGCCGAGCACCTGGGCAGCGTCGTTCAACTCGCGGCCCATGTAGAGCAGGTAGCCCAGTCCGATGCTCGATTTAATCAGTTCGGCGGAGACGGCGCCGTGCCAGCCCAGGGTCCAGCCAAGTTTGACGCCGGTCACAATGCGCGGAAGTGCCGCCGGCAGAATGACGCGAAAGGGCATGGCGTAGCCGGGCGTGCCCAGCGTGCGCGCCGCGCGCAGGTAAATGGGCGGGATGTGCAGGATGCCGTCGGAAGTCGCGATGGCCACGGCAGCGACCGAACTCATGATGACAACGAAATAGATGCCGCTGTCGCTCAGACCAAAGATGAGCAGCGAAATCGGCACCCAGGCCGCGCTGGGCAAGGTTTGCAAGCCGAGGAACAGGGACTTCAAACAACTGTTGACCACCCGACTCATGCCCATGGGCATCCCGATGACCAGGCCAATTCCGGCGGCGATGGAAAAGCCAATGGCCATGCGCGCCAACGTGGCTTTGATGCTGGGCCAGAGCATCCCATCATTGCCCAGTTCCCAGAGGCGCCAGCCGACTTGCAGCGGCGAGGGGAACAGATAATCGGGAATGATCCGCAGACTGAAGAGCGCCTGCCAGATGACAAAGAGGAGCAGGTAAAAGCCGAAAACGTAGAGCCTAAACTTTTTCTCCGGGGATGGTTTCACGTTGTCCTTCCTCCAACAGCGCGGCGATTTTGCCGGCGTATCCGGCCACTTGCGGATCGTTGATGTCCCGCGGGCGCGGGAGGTCCACTTTGATCTCGGTTTTGATGCTGCCCGGCCGGCCAGTGAAGACGATTACGCGGTCTCCCAGGCAGGCGGCTTCGCGCGGGTCGTGAGTGACGGAGACAATGGTCTTGCGGGTACGAACGAGGATGTCCTGCAATTCGCTATAAAGCCTGGCGCGCACCAGCGCATCCAGCGCCGGGAACGGCTCGTCAATCAGCAACACTTTGGGGTCAGGCGCCAAGGCGCGCGCCAGAGCGGCGCGTTGTTTCATGCCGCCGGACAGTTCGTGAATGGGCGACCTGGCGAACTCCTCCAGGTGCATCAGCTTCAAAAGTTCCCGCGCTTTCTGCCTTCGCAGTCGCGGTCGAAAGCGGTATCCTGGCCGCCAACCTAATCCGTAAACGACGTTGTCGATCACCTTGAGCCACGGGAACAGCGCGTGTTCCTGAAACATCATCAGCCGGTCGTGGCCGGGCCGCGTCACGCGCCGGCCCTCCAAAGTGATTTCGCCCGAGGTAGGCTCTTCGAATCCGGCAATCAAATTGAGCAAGGTCGATTTGCCGCAGCCGGAGGGACCGAACAGAACCACATACTCGCCCTCCCTGATTTCAAGATTGATCGGTTTGAGGGCTTCCACGTTTTGTCCGGCGTTCTCGAAAGTTTTCGTGACGTTCGCCAGACGGAGTTTCGCCGGCGCGGGCGCGGCCGCTGACTCGCCGGGCGCGGGCACTGAAGAAGAGTTCTGAGTCATGCGGGACTTATTCAGCTACGGCGGCAAGGTGTTTCTCCTGGAGCACCTCGTTCAGCGTTGTCAGCGAATAGATGCCCTTCAAATCCGGCTGGGTCCGCAGAAAGCCTATTTTGTGCGCCGCCTCGGCGGACTTGCGCAACGAGGAACTGATCGGGTCCCACGTAAACTCCACCCGCTCCATCGCCCGGGCGATGACCGCGTCGGGGAGCGCCTTGCCCGTCTCCCTTTTCAATTCGGCGTTCAGGACCTGAGCCGCCGCGGCCTTGTCGGCATTGATCTGCTGAGTCACTTCGACCAGCGCGGCGAGCAGGTTGGTGATCAGCTTCCGGTTGCCGGCCAAAAAGCGTTTGCTGACCGCCAGGTGAGTCGTCACATACCGGCCGTTCGGCCAAAGTTTTTTTTCATCGAGGAAAAGCTCTCCGCCGGCTTCGAGTTCCAGGCGCGAGAGCCACGGCTCCACCGTCCAGGCGCCATGAATCTGCTTTTTCCGGAACATCGTAAGCTGATCCGGATTGGACAGGGGCAGCAGCGTGAGCGTGCCGCCCTTTTCCCTTAACTTGTAACCGCGCTCGCCAAACCAGACGCGGGCGGCCACGTCCTGGGTGTTTCCCAACTGCGGCGTGGCGATGGTTTTGCCGTCAAAGTCCTTTTCGTTTTGGATGTCGGCCTCCTTGCGCACCACCAGGCCCGATCCGCCGCTGGCGGCGCCGGCGATGATCACGAACTTTTCCCCCCTGGATTTGATGAAGCCGTTGATGGCCGGATTGGGACCCACGAACGTTGCGTCGATGGCATCGGTGAACAGCGCTTCAATCGCCGTCGGTCCGGCGTTGAAGGAACTCCACTTGATGGGGACGCCAATCTTCCGCTCGAACTGACCGCCCGCCCGCGCATACACCGCTTGCGCGTGAGTGATGTTCGGGAAATGCCCCAGTCGCAACTGCCGCGCCTCTTCCGCGGCACTGGCGCAGAGTGGAATGACCAGCCACACGGCAACGAGACCCGTTCGCGGGTTTGTTTTCATAATCCCATTTCCCGGCTTCGCCCGGCTTCCTTCGGTCGCACCGACGAGCCCGTATCGTTACACTCGGTGTGTTGCCCGCGCAAGATTGCGGGATGGGCTGCCCGTTGCGCCAAAGTGCCCGCGTGGCGGCAACTGCCGGCGTAAAGGTGCCGCCCCGTTGAGGCTGAGGGCGGCGTTAGAAAACCAAAGGAATCGTGCCGTGTTCAAGGGAATTCGCTCAATCGCTCTGCACGGACGGTGGGTAAAAAGACAACGGTGAAACCGCTGCCAGGATTTGATTTCACGAGGTGATTCGAACAAAGCTCTTGAAGCAATGAAAAAGGCCGCGCAAAATCCACTCGTTGATAACGCGGAGTAACGCGTTGGTCATCAATGCGGACAGGGTTTTGTCCGGGCACTTCATTTGCTACATCAGTTTTGCGGAAATTCGTCATGAAGACAAAGATGCCCAACCTGCGAAAGGCTTTACGCTGGCGCGCGCTGCTTAGGCTCGCCGTTGTGGCAGCCTTGGTCCGTTTGCCGCTTCCGTTGTTGGGCGCCCTGAACGATGGCTTGATCGCCTGGTATCCCTTCACCGGCAATGCCAACGACGCCAGCACCAACGGAAACAACGGAACCGTTGTGGGAGCGCAACTGACCAGCGACAGAAACAACGTGCCGAATCAGGCGTATCTTTTCAACGGCACGACCGATTACATCAACATCGGCCCGGGGGTCAAACCCAACTTCCCTTGTACCGTCACGGCATGGATTTACCCGACTTCCGCCGGTTGGCAAACGATCTTCCGAAGTGGAACTTTCAACAGAACGGGGTCTTACAATGGAGTCATGTTGAGCTACTATGCCGGGGGCTATCTTTACACATATATCGGGTCCGGACCGTATTCCCAAACAAGTTACCGCAATTATACGACGATCCAGGGCAACATCCCCGCGAGCGCGTGGACTCATGTCGCCGTGGTATGGACTGATTTCCAGACGATCAAGTTTTACGTGAACGGAGTACTGCAATCATCCTCGCGTTATGACGGCACCGGCTCAGCCTCGACGATTGTGAATACGGCGACCGACGGGGCAATCGGAAAGCGAGACGATCCCAACAATCCGGAAGCCTTCATGGGAAAACTGGATGAGGTTCGGGTTTACTCCCGGGAACTGTCCCAAAGCGAGATCAACACGCTGGCCATCGAACCGCCACAAGTGACCATCCAGCCGTCGTCGGTGACAACGAACGCGGGCGCCACGGTGGTGTTCACGGCCAATGCCACCGGCGCAACGCCGCTGACCTACCGCTGGCAGTTCCAGGGCACGAACATCAGCGGGGCGACCACCAACACGCTGACGCTGACGAATGTGACACCCGGCAACTCCGGGACTTATACCGTGGTGGTGACCAATTCGGTCGGTACCAACAGTGCCGTTGCCACCCTGACCGTGCCGGCGCAGGCCGTCAGCGCCATGCCCCCTGTGTTCACGAACGGCGTCCCGTTCACCGTCACCATCAGCGTTGCTCCGCCGGCCGGCACGACGGCGTACCGCATCCAGGATCAGCCGCCAACCGGCTGGCCGGTGACGCAAATCAGCAGCCCCGGCACGTCTTCAGGAGGCAAAGTCACCTGGACTGTCTTCAACGATGATAAACCTCGCAATCTGAGTTACGTGCTCACGCCGCCCGCAAGCGCCGCCGGCACCAACCACTTCGTCGGCACGGCCAGCTTCAATAGCACGAACAATATCGCCATCACGGGTGTCCGCGACGTTTACAACGAAGCCTTGAGACTGTCGATCAGTGTCGAAAGCCAGTTTGGCGATCTGTATGCCAAATTGACCGTGTCCGGCAAGTCCGGCGCCTCTTACCACATTCTCGTCGCGGACGGCCTGGAACAACCAAGTCCGTGGCGTACGAATGACACGATTACCTTGAGTGGGGCATCGCAGGATTGGTTTGATCCGGAAGCGTTGAGCAACGTGCGCAGATTCTACAAAGCGCAAGCCGCTCCGTAATGCTGGTTCTGCAGCTCCGAATATGCAGACCCAAATCAATCGGCTCATAATCGCCCGGCTGCTGGCCGTCGGCGTGGCGGGACTGCTGGCTGGCTGCGCGTCCAGCTTGCCGAACGGTTAGCTGAATTGCAAATCCATACGAGTTAATGACTTCATACCGGAGGAATTCCACCATGCAACGCACTGTATCAGCCGCCATCGTGTTCTTGTCGTTGGTCGTCGCGGGGTCGGCAGCCGCGACCGAGCCGTTGGTCATCGAGATTTGGCCGGGCAAAGTCCCGGATGAGAGCGGCAACATCGGCGCAGAAAGATTCCGCATGTCACCAAAGCTCGACCGCAAACAGGTCGAGGTCACCGAGCCGACCCGGATGATAACCGACGTCACTAAACCGACCCTCACGATCTATCGGCCCCCGAAGGAAAAGGACAGCGGGACAGCCATGCTGATTTGTCCCGGTGGCGGCTATTGGAATCTCTACTGGCAACTCGAAGGCGAGGAAGTCGCTGAATGGTTGAACTCGCTTGGTGTGACCGGGATCATCCTCAAGTACCGGGTGCCGCGACGTTCCGATGAGCCCCAGGGTGAACCCGCTCGTCGCCCCCTCCAGGACGCCCAGCGGGCCGTCAGTCTGGTGCGAAGCAGGGCCGGGGAATGGGGCATCAGCCGAATCGGCATCGTCGGTTTTTCGGCGGGCGGTCATCTGGCGATTGCGACGGCGACGAGCTTCGACAAGCGAACTTACGAGCCGATCGATGACGTGGACAAAATCAGTTGCCGACCCGACTTCGCCATTCCGGTCTATTCGGGTTACCTCAAGGCGAAGGACAAGGACGAACTCGCTGCGGGTATCCGCGTTCCAAGCGGGACGCCACCGGTCTTCCTCGCGCACGGCGGCGACGACATCGTCAGCCCGCCGGAGAACAGCGTGTTGATGTACCTCGCGTTGAAGCGGGCCGGCGTTCCGGCGGAGTTGCATATTTACGCAAGGGCAACTCACGACTTCGGTGTCCGCAAAAGCGACCAACCGTGCTCCACCTGGACGGAGGCTTGTGCCAACTGGTTGCGGAACCAGGGATTCCTCCCCGCCAACACGAAGGAATAATCTTCCTGACGGGAGTGTTTCCGCTCGTGGCCGATCGAAAAAGTAGCAGCCGACGTGAGGAGGCTCTGAATTTTTCTTTGCTTCAGCCGCCTTTCCCGGGCCGGTCGAGCCGTAGCTTGATCGTCTTGATCTCAAATGGATGCAGATCAAACTGCACGGTGTCGCTCTGAACCTTGAGCTTCGGACCGGAATCTTCCAGGAGGTTTGACTCGTTGGCAGCGGTGACCCTGGCTCGCAGTCTGATCTTTACTGCCGACGTTGCCTGGCCGGCGGCTTCATAAACTCGAAGTATGGTGGAGTTCCCTGGACCCGGTTTCAGAGCCGTCAGCACGACATTGGAAGGGGAGACTTCCAGCAATCCCCAGCGGCCAGGCAGAAGGCCGGCGTGCGGCGCGACTTTGCGCACGAGGAACGGATGATTGAACTCCAGCCCGGCGCGATAGACTTCGGCCGCGCGCCAGTCCCCGGCGTGCGGGACAAGCGCATAGCGGAAGGTGAGCTGTTTGCCGATCTCGAAACCGGTGTCGGAACCCATACCCGGTTCGTAGCCGCCGCCGAAGCCGTAAGCGCCGAGGTTGTGCGATCGCATGAGCGAAAGCAGCAACGTGCCGTCAGCGACGAGATTGCCCGGCAGGCCGAAATTGAGCAGGGCCACGCCACGGCGTCCGTCGCTGTAATCCACCCACTGCTGCGCCGGAAACTCAATGCCAGTGGGCCGCTCGATCGCTCCGAATGGAATCTCCTGCACGTTGTGTCCATCCTGGATCGACGTCGGGAAAAGCGCTTGGTAACGGACGTATTTCTCGTTGTTCAGCAGTTCGGTCTGAATGTCGATGCGGCGCACGCCGGGGTAGAGCCGGACACGCGTCGCAAAAGCGCCGTTCGCCAACGGGTGCGCGACGCTAAACTCGGAGAAGACAGAGCCGTGGCGCACCACTCCATTTGTTCCCTGGTAGTCGATGCTGAATTGCGCCGCGCCGGGCTTCGGCACAGCCTGCCGGTTCGTCATCGCAATGTGGCTCCCGCCGTCGAGGCCGCGATACAGTTCCCACAAATCGCCTTTGTCCACCTCACGCGCCACCACGTTGGCCGGACCGCTGAGGGTTTCCCACTGTTGCGACTTGTCGAACAAACTCGTCATGGCGCCATTGGAGAAGTCGAACGCGACACGGTAATACTCGTTCTCGATGATCCCGATGCCTCTGGACTCCTCGCTCGCTTCGTGGGTAGCAGGCGCAGCCGAGTGCCGGGGAACGACTCGATAAATCACGTACCCGAGCGCAGGCACGTTATGAGCGATGAATAAAATCCGCCCCCGCGTGATCCCGCGGTCATGGTCACGGTCCACCCGGAGAATCTGCAAGGGCGCCGGCTTACCGACGGCGTCCACGAGGCCGATATCAAGCACGCCGGATTCGCTGAAGCCGATTTCGACTTCGGCGACATCCGTGCGTGACCAGCCCAGCGGGTTGAACACCGCGACGGGGATGCCCTCGCCGCGCGTGTCGATGCGGGCCGCGAGACGTTCCCAGCCTGCATCGAGAATTTCCTCGGCCAGCCGTTGCGAAAAGTCGTAGCTGCGCACCGTGTCTTCATAGACGTGATCGGTCATGACGCCGGAGGCGAGGTCGTGAGTCTGGTTGAAGAGCACCGGTTCCCAGGCGCGCCACAGCATCGAATCGTCGGTAGCAGCCGACGTACGGAGACTCTGGTCAGTTCGGATTTCGGATTTCGGATTTCGGATTTTGGAGTGAGCCTCCTCACGTCGGCTGTTACGAGGTTCATCGGACGGCGTGCCGAGCCAGTCGGCGAGCGCAGCCAGCTTCTCGGCCGTCAGGAGCAAACGTTCGAGATTACGCGTGGTTTGTTTCAATTCGATGCGGCTGCTGTAGGTGCCCTGGAAGATGGGATTGAAATCATTCGTCACGACCGGCTGGTGCGCGCGCCGGGCGACGACCCGGGCAAACTCGCTCGGCACTGCCGAGCGAATGGTGAAAGGACCGTCCGGCTGCCGATTGAAAGCGGCGATCAATGGCGGCACATAATCCTCCGGCTCCGAAACATCCACGCCTGCCAGGCCGACGCGTTCCGGGCCGGCCGCGTGAGGAGTCAGCCGATCAAACCGGCCTTGGAAAAACTTCGTGAACTCCGGAAGGCTGCGCGGCGGTCCGTAGAAGAGTCCGTAGAACCCGGGCAGCCAGAACACGGGAATCTCTGTGCCGTCAATGCCGCGCCACCGGAACTCGGACGGCAGTTTGTCGTGTGGAACTCCGCGACAAAACCAGAAGGATTCGAAGCCCGCTTGCCTCAGGAGCTGCGGCATCTGGGGATGATGCCCGAACGTGTCGAGCAACCACGCCACAGTGACCTCAACGCCGAGCTGCTCGCGGCAATACCATTTGCCATATTGCATCTGCCGCACGAACAATTCGCCGCCCGGTTTGACCACGTCGGGCATCACGTCCATCCCCCCGACGATCTCGAGCCGGCCCTGGGCGACAAACTGGCGAAACGCCGCAGCCTCTTCCGGGTAACGCTCCAGGAACGGCTTGAAATACGCGACCTGATCGAGCGTGAATTTGTAATCGGGATACTGCTTCAGCAGTTGCAGCGCCTTCAGAATGTGCGGCAATCCCATCTCCAGATAACCTTCCCGCGTTTTGAAAACGGCGCCCTCCCAGTGTGTGTGCGGAATGTAGTAGAGCGTGGATTTGTTCGTGATGCCGGGGGTTTGGGCGCAAACGCCGGAAAGAACCACCAGCAACGTGCTCAGGACGACGGCGACGAGCTTGCGTTGATCAGTCTTTGCCACGGTTCTGGCGGTTAGCGTTGGACGCTACATCTATCCTCTAGCGCACGTCCTCGTCCATGCGAATCAACCGCCCTTCGGAAAGAATCTTTTCAATCGAAACCACGTGTTCGTTCAATCAACAATCGTGTCCGCGAAAAATAACGGTAGCGCGGGCGTCACGGCAATCGTGTTCGGCATGACAAACGACGAGAGCGTTTTTCCCTCTCTCCCCCCGAGGAACGAGCGGGGAGAGAGCTGGAGAGAGGGGTGAAAAACGGCCTCCTCTCCCCGGCCCTCCTTTTTTGGGGAGGAGAGGGGAGAAGGGAAGGGCTGCGAGTGAGGTTCTCCACCTTCGCCTTCACGGCGTCGTCCATTTTGATCCGCCGGACGAAGACTTGTCGCCGCGGCAGCATTGCCCTCTCGGGTTTCAACCGCCACACTGGACGCCATGGCATCCGTGGTTTTCTTCAGAGCTGTCAACGTGGGCGGACATCAGAAGTTCCAGCCCGGCAAACTTGCCAAAAAGCTGGCGGCGTTCGGTGTGGT
>QHNT01000030.1 GCA_003218515.1 Verrucomicrobiota bacterium
CGATTGCGGACGCCGATGTCGTCCTGGTTCTGGAGGAAGGTCGGATCATCGGCTGCGGCACGCACACCGAGCTGCTGGCCGGGAACCCGCGGTACCGGCAGCTGTACACGCTCGATCTGCAGCAGCCGGCCGCGAGCCTCTCGACCTGACGGAGGAGCCGACACCCGTGCGCAAACAGGCGCTCCCCGCAGCCGTCTGCCTGGACGGCTTCCCTCGGGACCCGGATTTCCCGCAGCTCGAGACCGCCAGCGATCCCCGGCTCATGCTCCAGGTGTTCCGCCGACATCTGAAGGCGGTCTCGGGGAAAGCCTACCGCATCGAGGAGTGTATCCCCTTCCGATTTCGGTGCCGCCAGTCCACGTCGCGCTGCGTCCTGCAATACACGCTCCGTGTCGTCGACCCGAGCAGCGGTCGCCGCTGGGACCAGTGGGTGACCGGCCTGGTGTACGCCGCGGCAGGCGAGGCCGAGCGGTTGTGGCGGGAGCTGCGCGCCGCGGATCCGCCCTCGGAGATTCCGGAGCAGTGGCTCGCGTTCGAGCCGGTGGGCTTCATCCCCGACCTGCAGATGCTGGTGCAGGTCTTCCCCTATGACCGCAAGCTGGGGAATCTGCGGCTCGTGCTGGGCGGCGCCCTGCGCCAGCTCGAGCCGCTGCTCTTGGCCGGTCTCGAGCCGGGCCGCTGGCGCGCCGAACAACGGACCATCGAGCCGATGCGCTACCGGACGGAGCTAGGCGCAGCGCTCCGGTACACGCTGCGGGCGCGCGACCGGCTGACAGGGAAGGACGAGACCCGCCGCTGCTACCTCAAGGTCTATCGCAACGAGCGCGGGGCGCAGACGTTCCACCTGCTGCGGGCCCTGACCGACAAAGCCGGGGCGGGCGAGAGCCCGTACCGCGTGGTGCGGCCCATCGTCTATGTGCCCGAGCTGCGCACGCTCGCCCTGGAGGAGGCGCAGGGCACGGCGCTGCAGCAGATGCTGCTGCACGGCGGCGACTGGCGCGCGGCGCTGCGCGCGGTAGCCCGGGCCGTGGCGGCCTTCAATCAAGCGGACGTGCCGCTCACCGAGCACCATTGCCTCGCCGACCAGCTCGCTGACGTGAACCGGGCGGCGAGTCTCGTGCAGTGGGCCTGTCCGGAGCTGCGTGCGCAGGTCGAGGCGCTCACGGTGGCGATCGAGGCCGGCCTCACCGACGTACCGCCGGCCCCGATCCATCGGGACCTGAAGACCGACCACATTTTCCTGTCGGACGACCGCGTGTGCTTCATCGACTTCGACAACGTCGCGATGGGCGATCCCGTGCGGGACCCGGCCCATCTTTACGCTTATATAGTGACCCGCGTCGGTTTGGATACGCTCTCGCTTGCGCAGGCGCGCGCCGCCGCCGCGATATTCGCCAAGGAGTACTTCGCGCGCGTCCCGCCGTCGTGGCGTGAGCGGTTCCGACTGCACTGCGCCGGCGCGTTGATCGAGGTGGCGGGCGGCATGTTCAGACGCCAGGAACGGCGGTGGCCCGAAAGAGTGGCCGAGGCGGTCCAGGAGGCTCAAAACGCTTTGTCAGGAGGATTTATGTGACTGAAAACTTCAGCTGCTCAAAATAATCAGAATCAAAATAATCAGAAAGGTATCCCATGAGTTCATCCGATAAAATTCAACCTGACCGGCGTGACCGCGCCAAACTGACCGGAGCCGCTGCCCTCATCACCAGCCTTCTGGTCGCTTCCTTTTCGCACCCGGTCGCGGCCAAAGCAGAGGCGAAATCATCGAAAGCTTACGAGCGCAGAAAAGCCTCGCCGGGAGGGACAGAAGCGGCGACTGAATTTCCCGACGATCGCACGTTGCCGGCGATCGAGGCGATGCGCGCGGCGGCTCTGGCCGGCGCTATCCGAGTACCGGGGCTGGGTGATGGCCCCGTGGAGTTCTTGTTGCGCGGCTACTCGCCTGGTTCGCGCGCCACCTTTGAGGCGCGATCCGGAGGTTGTCGCGTCGCGGTCAAGGCCTACGCGATCTGAGGGTGCTGGTCATCGGTTGGTTGGAGGGACCCACCGCGAGGGACCTCGTCAGGGGCGGGCAGGGCAGGCGCGCCGGCGAGTTGGCCGCCCGTTGGTTCCAGCGCACTGCGTCGTTGCCGGTGAAATTGGGTCCACCGCTGGACACGGCGCAGGTGCTGCACCGGGCGCGCGACTGGGCCGCCGGTCTCGTCGCCGACGATTCCGCGCTGGGAACCAAGGCCACCGAGCTGGCCGAAATTCTGGCGCGCACGCAGCCAAGGGAAAGCGCCCAGCGCCTTGTGCATGGCACGCTCTATGCCCGGCACATCATCGACCTCGGCGACGGGCCGGGCGTGATCGACTGGCAACGTTTCGGGCAAGGACCGGTGGAACTCGACGCCGGCACGTTGCTCGCCACGATCTCGCGCATCGGACTGTTGGATAAAACCCGGGAGAGCGAGGTGGCCCAGGCGCGCGAGGCGTTCCTGGCCGGGACAGCAGGGCTATTGGACGGGCGCTCGCTCGCCTGGCACCAGGCGGCCATGCTCCTGCGTCTTGCCGGCAAGCAAAATCGCCGCCACGACGACCGCTGGCTGGTGCGGGCGCACGATCTGTTGGGTGAGGCAACGCGGCTTGCAAACATCGCCGGATGAGGTTGTTACTTCGGTGGCAAAATGAGAAGTAAAAACCGCAAACGGAAACGAGCCTTGTTTCTGACAGGCGCAATCGTGGCGGCGCTGGTGACGGGCTGCCCGTTGGCGCTGGCAGCACAAATGATCGTGCAACCCGAGGCGCGCGCGCAAACCGCACCGGTGCCGCACAATGGCGACGCGGCGGACGATCCGGCGGTGTGGATTCATCCGCAGGATCCCGCATTGAGCCTCGTCCTCGGCACGGATAAGCGGGGCGGGTTGCACACCTACAACATGGACGGGTCGGCGCACGAGCTGGTCTCCGACGGCTCGCGGCCCAATAACGTGGATGTCCTCTACGGCTTCAAGTTGGATGGGCGGACGGTGGACCTCGCCATCGCCACGGTTCGCGCGGGCAAGAAAGAGATGGGCGTGAGAGTATGGGCCGTCGACGCGAAGACGCGTTCGTTGGAAACAACCTGCTGATCGACACGGCGTACCGACCCCGTGCGGCGGCCCGTTGAAATGCGCCTGATTTGAGAAGGACATTTCACTCATAGCGCAGCGCTTCAATAGGATCGAGGAGCGAGGCTTTCCGTGCCGGATAAAAGCCGAAGAAAATTCCGACGGCGGCGCTGAAGAGAAACGCGATGACGACTGCCTCGAGGGAAACCAGCGTCGGCCATTCGGCTACCAGGGAGAGGCATTCCGACGCGCTGATGCCCAGCACAATGCCGATCCCGCCTCCGATGGAGCTGAGCGCGAACGCTTCCATTAGAAATTGCCGCAGGATGTCGCGCGAACGGGCGCCCACGGCCAGGCGAATGCCGATCTCGCGGGTGCGCTCGACCACGCTGACCAGCATGATGTTCATGATGCCGATCCCGCCGACGATGAGAGAAACGCCGGCGACGGCCCCGAGCAGGAGTGTCATCGTGCGGGCCGTGGCGGTGGCGGCCTCGGCGATTTCCTGCTGGTCGCGCACAATGAAATCGTCGTCTTTGCCTGTTTCAATGTGATGGCGTTGGCGAAGCAAGGCGGTGATTTGTGTTTCCACTTCCTCGAGCGCGTCCGCGTCGGCGGCCTGGACGTTGATGCGGCGCAGGTTGGTTTGCTGGCCGATGACCCGTTTCATCGCGCTGGTGTAAGGAATGATGATGTCATCGTCCTGGTCCGAGCCGCTGGCGGAAGCGCCTTTTGAGGTCAGCACGCCGACCACTGTGAAGGGAACGTTTTTGATGCGGACGATTTCACCGACTGGGTCTTCGTCGCCGAAAAGTTCCTCCGCCGCGAGCGACCCGATCACCGCGACCTTCGTAGCGCCGCGCACGTCCTGCTCGGTAAAGATGGCGCCGTCTTCCAATGGCCATTGACGGATGCTGAAATAGTCCGGCGATTCGCCGTAAATCTGGGTGGACCAGTTGCGGTTGCCGGCGACGACCTGAGTGGTGATTCTCACTTCGGGGCTGACGACGACGACGTCGGCGATTTCGCGTTCGAGAGCATCGGCATCGTCAACGGTCAGTGTGCTGGAGCTGCCGAGCCCCAGCCGCACGCTGCTGTGGCTGCTGCTGCTGCCGGCGGAGACCTGGATCACGTTTTGTCCGAGGCTGGCGACCTGCGCCTCGACCTGCGCTTTGGCGCCGTTGCCGATGCCGACCATGGTGATGACCGCGCCGACCCCGATGATGATGCCCAGCGCGGTCAATCCGGAACGCAGTCTGTTTTGTCCCAGGGCGTGCAACGCAATTTTAATCGACGTCGGGACTCTCATGGCGGCGCCCATTGGTGCGGAGCTTGATTACTTTCTGCGGCCGGCGACGAACGGATTGACCGTTCGTTTGGCTTGAGCCACTGCCTCGCCGATGGCAGCACGGTCGCCTTCTTGCAGCCCTTCCAGCACCTCCGTGTAGAAGCTGTCGCTGATGCCAGTCCTGATTTTGACAGGCTTGAGCATGGTCTCTTTTCCGCTGTTGTTTGAAACCACGTAAACGGTGCGCTCAGATGGATGTTTGTTTTTGTCTCTGCCGGGTCTTTCGCCGGCGGAATTCTTGTTCTTCGAAGCGGCCTGCGTGCCGGTGGAAGTGGAGTCTTTCGCTTTCGCTCTGGACAGTTCAACCGGCCGGAAGCGCAGGGCGGCATTGGGCAGTCGAAGAGCATTGTCGCGGCGGGCGACGGTGATCGAAACGTCGGCGGTCATGCCCGGCTTGAGCTTCAAATCCGGGTTGGTCACCTCGATGATCGCGTCATACGTCACCACGTTCTGGTCAATCGTTGGCGCATTGCGGATTTGCGTCATTCGACCGCGGAACGTCCGCCCGGGATACGCGTCCACAGTGAACTCCGCCTGCTGGCCGACGGCCACGCTGCCGACGTCCGCCTCGGCGACTTTGGCTTCGATTTGCATTTTGCTCAGGTCATTGGCGATGACGAACAGCGTCGGCGCGCTGAGGCTGGCGGCGACCGTCTGTCCGCTGTTGACGTTGCGCGAAATGACGATGCCGTCGATGGGCGAGTAAATCGTGCAATGGGCCAGGTCCACCTGGGCTTTCTTCAACGTGCCCTCGTTGATTTTCACGGCGGCTTCGGCCTGGTGCAAATCGGCGAGCGCTTTGTCGTAGTCGGATTGCGGGATCAGGTTGTCCGCGCGCAGTGATCGGGCGCGGTTCGCGTTGATCTGGGCCAGTTCCAGCGCGGCCCTGGCGTTGGCCAGGTTGCCTTCGGCCTGAATCAGGCTGGCTTCGCAGGTGGCCGGGTCGAGTTGAGCGATGACCTGCCCTTCCTTTACCGGTGAATTGAAGTCCGCGAACAACTTTTGGATGGAGCCCGAAATCTGGCTCCCGACTTCCACTTTGGTTACAGGATCCAATGGTCCGCTGGCGGTGACGATCTGCGCCAGGTCGCCGCGTGACACTGTGGCCGACTGATAGAGCGGCGCGTCGCTTCCCGGACGGTTCAAATACCAGCCCAAGCCTGCGCCACTGGCGAGGATGGCCAGAAGCCACGACGATTTCCGTTTCAACTGGCGCAACTGTGTGGATTTGATCACGGGCGACTGCAAATCATTCCCTCTGGCAACATTCCGCTGTCTGTTGCCGAAAACCGGGATGAAACTCAATACACCTATATCGCAAGTTTTGCAACCGTGTGTATGGGGTCTTTTCCCCGTGTCGTTTCAGTATTTCACCCCGTGCAAAAAACTTGGCGGTCGCACAGGCCATGCTCGTGTAAAAATTGCAGATTTGAAAACGAGCAAATGAACACATGAATTCGGCCATGAAAGAGACGGGTTGCGAAAGCGGCGGGGACATAACTCAGCAGCCAGCCCTCCAGGTGAAGCGTTTGGGGTCTTCTCCCCATGCGATTTTAGGATTTAACCCGTCTTTCGTCACAGCGGGGAAGTGCGATATAGCTGTGTGTGTAGGAATTATTTCCTCTGCGAACAAAGTGAATCAGCAAAGAGACTCAGACGAATTTTTGGAAACGGATTTAGAACGCGAAGAAACGAATAACAAACAATGAAACAGGAGTAGTTATGAAGAGACGTAGCGCATCAAGCATGGGAGCAACGAAAACCGAGGGCAAAAAAACGCCCCCCGCTAAAATGCTGTGTTGGTTTGGATTGGTGTGCGTGGTGATGGCGGCCCCGCTGTCCGTCACCGGCAGCGACAGCCGGACGATCCGCGTGACGGTCCCGGCGTCCTCACCGCTTTCGTTGCCGATTCCGCCTGGCGGCGCGACCGCGTTAAAGCCTGCCGCGCCGTCAGTAAAAAAGGATGACGACGTTGGCGATGCTGTGTTGGGTTCCTCCCGGTTTCAGTTCCGGCTTTCCGGCGCGCCCGGCCAGAGATATTCAATTGAAGCGAGTCCAAATCTTGTGAATTGGACGTCTGTCTCAACCAATCAGGTGTCCACCGCCGGCTTCTCTGATTTTACCGACACCGCGCCCGGCGAATTTCCGCAACGCTTTTATCGAACCAGACCGCTGGCGGGCGGTCCCATCGTGCTGGCAGGGTCCAATTACCGTAGCGACCGGATTCTGGTCAAGCCGCTTGCCGGAGCGGAATTGTCGGTTCTGCACGCGGTGTTGGGAACAAGGGTCCTGCAAACGTTCTCCGCCATCGGAAATTTGCAGATCATCCAGGTGCCATCAGGCACGACGGTGGACGCCATCCTGCCGCTGATCCAGCAGAGCGGCCTGGTCCAATATGCCGAGCGGGATTATCAGGTTCAGGCATTGGCAGTGCCGAATGATTTTCGTTACAACGATGGTTCCCTTTGGGGATTGCATAACACCGGCCTTTACGGCGGCACGCCCGGCGCGGACATCCACGCGCAAGACGGGTGGGACATTCAGAACACTGCGGATAATATTATCGTCGCGGTCATTGACACCGGCGTGCGCTACACGC
>QHNT01000238.1 GCA_003218515.1 Verrucomicrobiota bacterium
CACGCGGTGACAATGGTGTGACCATCAAGGCTGAATTCTGCGACACTGACCGGCAAGGGATGGCGCAGTGGCGCGCAGACCTCATGCCCGGAAGAAGTATCCCACAACGACACCAGATTGCCGCCAAAGATTGCGAGGCGGCTTCCGTCTAAGCTGAGGACCGCACCGGAGACGGGCTCCTGGTGCAACATGACGCGTCCGACAGGTTTTCCTTTAGCACTCCTGAGTCGGGCACTCCTTTCGGTGACCACGACTAACCGTTGGCCGTCGCAACTTAAGGAAGCGCGCGCCGTCCTGTTCGTAAGAGCAATCGGAGATGAAACGCAGGCTCCGGTCGCACAGTCCCAGACCCGTACCAGCCTGCCCAACAGATTTGTCCCATTGTAGTCTGCTGTGACGGTGAGCGCGAATCTGCCATTGGAACTGAGCCTGGCCTCAAGCAGCGGCGAATCAACCTGAACCGCGGGCTCAACAGATTTCATCGAAGCGGTATCCAAAATGCGGAATGTATTTTTGTTCGTCAACAGCAGACGCGTGCCGTCGTCACTGACAACTCCGGAGAGGGTCACGGCTATCGTACTGCTGCCTGCCAGGTCCCACGTATAGGTCGTGCCATCGGCGCCGGCCGCGACGATCCGATGGCCGTCAGGAGCGAACGAGGCCTGCAGGAGGCGGCTACCGTGCCTCAGAACGGGATTAAGTTCGATCGGTTGCATGGAGTAGGCATCCCAGAGTCGTGCGCTGCCATCCAAGCTCGCCGTAAGAATCATCAGGCCGTCCGGGCTGAACTCAGCGCTCATGACGACATCGCCATGTTTGAGATCTGGGAGGATTTTTCGACCGCTTTCCACTTCCCACACGCTGGCCTTGTAATCGTCACTAGCGGTCACAACCTTCCGGTCATCCGGGCTAAAACAAGCGGAGTGAACCCAGCCCTGATGCTGCAAGGGCGGCCCAATGGGTTTGCCGTCGGCTGCATTCCAGATTTGTGCGGTATTATCGCGGCTTGCGGTAACAACCAGCCTGCCGTCGTGGCTGAAGGCGGCATAGAGAACCGGGTCAGTGTGACGCTTAAGCTCCAGTTCCTCCTTCCCGGTGCCGAATTTCCAGATGCGAGCAATGTTATCCTTGCACCCGGTGACGATCCAAGAGCCATCGGGACTGAAAGCGGCACTGAAAACGCGATCGGGATGCGACAGCGCCAAAGATCGTTCACCCGTGCTCAGGTCCCAGACACAGGCGGTTCCGTCGTAGCTGGCAGTCGCGACCCATCGTCCGCTGGGATCCCAGGCTCCGCCTGCCAGCCCTTCGCGTGGCCCGAAGGCGTTGCCGATGGGTTCGCCCGTTGTGACATCGAGAACCCGGGCCTTACCGAACGATTCGATGATGAGGATTCGTTCGCCGTCGGGGCTGAACAAAGCTTCGTTGACCTGTTTGTCGCCGAACCGCATCTGAACCAGTTTGGGCGTCTGCTCCAAAACCGCGCGGAGCCGCAGGCGATGGGTTTTCTCGCGGTCAGAATTGCCGCGGTCCAAACTCAATGCCGCAGCAAATGAGGGCAACGATTTCAGGAGATCACCTTCCTGCATAGCCCGTGTCCCGTAAGCCACTTCTGCCCCGATCTGTCGCTGTCGACCTTCGCGGGCAAAACTCCACTCGCGATAGACCTGGAAAAGGACGGCTGCCAAAACGACGATGACGATGGCGGAGATGCTGGCCAACCTCTTAAGGTTGGCCAGTCGTTCTTCGAGCAGCTTGAGTCGCTTGACGGACTTGCCATTGGCCAGCACTACCAGGTCCGCGTGCATGTCCCAGGCGGTCTGGTAGCGTTTACCCACATCATTTTTGCACGCGTGCAGAATGACTTCGTTCAGCTCGACAAAACGATCGAGGTCTGCTGTTCCATCCAACTGCGTTGGCAGTTCGGGGAAATCATGCCGATCCTTGCCAGTGCTGATTTCGTAAAGGACTTTGCCCAGGCTGTAAACGTCGGCCGGGGCGCTGCCGGGCCCTTCAGGCGGAATGAATCCCTCGGTGCCGACGTACGAGCTGGCTTCATTGATGTCGGCCACCAACCCAATGTCAGCGAGCTTTGGCACACCGCTAACGAAGATGACGTTTGAGGGTTTAACATCGCGGTGAACCAGACCGTGTTTGTGGAGAACATCCAGCGCGCTGCTTAACGAAAGGCCAAGCCGCACGCATTCCTCCAGAGGCAGTCTTCCACGCAAGGCCACTTCTTTAGCCAGGGTTTTAGGAACGTAGAAATCAGGGCTAATCGTTTGGCTGGTCTTTGTGTCATCCCCTAACTCCATGACGTAATAGAAATAGCCGTTTTTATCGTTGTGGCCGACGTGCAGGATGTCGATGAAACTCTCGTGAGAACGTGAAATAGGCTCGAACTTCCGGATGCCGGCCAGTTCCCGCTCGAAGGGGCGCTGGTGTCCAAAGGTCTTTCGATAAACCACCTTGACCGCCCGATACACTCCCATCAGGTTGCGAGCCAGCCACACCTCACCGTAGCTGCCCCGACCGATGACCTGAATCAACTCGTGGTCGGGGACGGAAACACTCTCTGCCTCCGAACTCGCTTCGACTTGGCGTTGAGGAGGCATGCCTTGCAAGATTAAAGAGGACCAGGGAACCAACGCAAAATCTTTTTGCGGATCCACAGATACAGGAAAGCGCCGATCCTTAAGCTTTCCAATACGCGTCAAAATCCGCGGCTTGATGAAAAGAACCGCCCCAAATACTTGACTTTCCAACATGCTGGATCAGCGACGGGCAATGGTAGAGGATCGGAAACCTGAGCCGGCCTGCCAGTCGGGAAACTTTGATGTCCTGCATTCCCTCCACTCGGTTCCAATGGCGCACGAGGTATTGCACTGTGGCTTTGGATATCAAGAAGGCTTGACTTCCAAAAATGGCATAGGGTTCCACGATGACTGCCTGGTTTTGCAGGTCAATTGCCGATTCCCGAAGCCGAGGGTTATACAATCCGGCCAAGGTGATTTCTCGATGCCTAAGCGGCCTCCAGTGCTCGAGATTGTGTCGGAGGTGCCGGTTAAACGCGAGGTCGTCTTCCAGAAACAGAATGTAATCGGCGTCTGTAGCCAGGCTCCACTGCAGGGCGCGCAACGCAGTTTGCGTCTGGCGCGCGCGATAATCTTCTCCTTTTCCGCAGTCCATTTGAACATGGACCGGTTCCGCGCCCCAGTCTGTCTGAACCAGGTTTTTGAGCGTCTTCCGTCGGAAATCAGTTCGTTCAGGACAAGAAATCATCACGGCTCTGATAATCGGGGAACGAGATAGCGGTACAGTTCTTCTCGGAATCGACTTCCTGAACGAACCACTACGCCCGTCCCACTGTCGCTGCAGTTGTCTTACATATTCGCGGCATTGATCCTCGTGCTGAAAACCCGGCACCCGCCTGTTTAACAAAAAAAGATTCCACTTGTCGGTGTTGCGGTGCTGGAAGATGCGGTTCCCTTCAAAATCGTGCTGGCACATCGTGCCGGTGAGCGAATAGATCGGCTTGTCCACCAGCGCATAAGACTTCTTCAACTTCCGGAAGGCGAGATGGAAGGTTTCCTTGTCTCCGTGCAAATACTGATAGTAAAAGTCCGAGTTTTCATTAAACCACACGCATAATCGCAGCGCCTTCCAACACCGCCGCTTGTCCACGACGATCTGGCCGCTCTCAAATTCCAGTTCTTTCGGTCGCCGCAGACGGCAGCTCCTCCAGACCGGTCGCGCCCTTGGGGAACGTCCGTAGTCAGGCCAAAAAATGGCTCCGGTAGCCTGATACTGAGGCGTCTCAAATAAAAATTCCGGCCTGATAACAGGAACGTTGTCCGCGTCCAGGAACAGTACTTCTTCAAATGGACAATGCAGGATGGCGTATGGTTTGAGCTCCCATCCTCCCAGCTTCCGCATGGGGTGTCTCTTCCGCACCTTGCAGGCGTCAACACACTCCACGCCGAGCGGCGCAAGGAGGTCCTTCATTTCTTTGTCCATTTCGCGCGCCCCCAGATGCCAGAACTGAACCGGCAAGCGGCACCCCAGCCACCGGAGCATGTTGATGCACACCCAGGCATTGGTGAAGTATCGGACTCCACCGCCACAAATGACAATGCCTTTGCCTCGGTAGCAGCCAGGATATTCCGGTATCGTTCGGACGAACCGTTCGCACGCCATCCCGGCATTGTGCAGCGTCAACGGCTGATCATCGTAGGGATTCTTTGCCCTGGCGAGGATCCCTCTGTCTGCCTCCTTGCGCTGGCGCGGCGAAAGGTAATTCAAGGTTCCTCCCTGATAGTAGAAGTCGATGCGACGAATGACCTCTTCGGCCGTGATCATGTCCATGCACCGCGGCAATCCATCGACCGCATCCACGCACAGGTGATCTGGCCGGTCGCGTCTGTCTCCGTCGCCCAGCGCCACTGCCCGGTCTTTCCAACACCCGCCCTTCGCGCAGCAGCGTAAAGCGCCGTTGGTGTGAATGAATTGATGATTTGGATACGCTTCCCAGTGAGCCGGCTCGCGGCCACCGGCGACCACCACGCACGGCCGCCTCCTTGACTTGCACCCTTTGACCTCCACAGCGGCGGCCAGATGCATGAGGGCCGTGACCGAACACAGCACTCCTTGCGAATGGTAAACAAGCCGCACTAACTCGCGCAGGTTCGTTTGCCCGCGAAGATCAATGGCTCCTTCCAGCTTCGGATGGTGGTGCCCGAACTCACCCACCTGGACGAACAGGATCTTTCCGCGAAACTCATCGACCACCTTCTGGTAGCGTTCTGTCTGCCACCATTTGATCGTCACATCGAATTTACCCCCCGCAGCAATGATCCAGAAGGGCGTGGCCTCTCCCGTCACCTCGTGCACTTGGGAGTACCACGACCGTTCCAGGTTAGAGAGATGAATGTCCCCCTTAAAAGCCGTGGGCTTGATGTTGAGGCCGAGGCGCTGGTTTAAAAAGTGGATGAAACCATGCAGGCAGTGATAGGGC
>QHNT01000069.1 GCA_003218515.1 Verrucomicrobiota bacterium
CGAGGCCTTTGGGATTGAGGTTGCATCGAACATCGTCACGACGAATTTCTACCGATACACTGCAGCAAAAGGAGCTTTCAATGGCGGAGCGGTGTAAGATCACAGCACACGTTTACCTGCTCCAGCTTCGTGCAGTTTTTTCTACCTCACGGCTCAGAGTCGGTGATCTTTCACGACATCCCTACATCAATGGATTTAGTCTTACCAGATAGTCTTAGTGCGGTTAGGATGAAAGTTCCTTTGAATCGAAACATGCTGGCTAACGAACGCTTGTGAGAATTGGTGGGTCGGGTGGGACTCGAACCCACGACCAACGGCTTAAAAGGCCGCTGCTCTACCACTGAGCTACCAACCCAACAAACGGGGGGGGGCGCAAAAGCTAATCAACGCGTCCTTCCGGCGCAAGGGATAATTTGCCAATTGAAATTGAGTTTGCACGGCTCAGAGCATTCCAATCCGGCTGGAAGCGAGTGTCGTGTCACAGAAATACTCATGCAATGTGGACGTTCCGCTTTTCCCTCACCCATCGATCGGCCACCCTCTCCACATGAACCCCCTCACCCCTTCCCTCTCCCCACTGGGGGAGAGCGTGGCCGAAGGCCGGGTGAGGGGGCCTCTCCGCGTTTAAGGGGGCAATGCGCGAAAATTTTTCAGGAAAATCTCTGCTCGCGAGGAACAGCGGGGAGCGAGCTGGAGAGAGGGGAAACTGATGAAAACGGCCTCCTCTCCCCGGCCCTCTCCTCCTCTTTTGGGGAGGAGAGGGAGCGGTAATTAACCACAATGAACACCAGAATCTTGAGCCAAAAAAGGCACAAAAGCCGCATTTGTCTTTCGCCTTTTGCAGCCTTTTTATGGGCGTCTTAACCTCGGCAAATTGTCGTGCATCCCGCGGTTTTACTGGTAAAGTGTAAATCAGGCGCGCCGGCACAAAACAAGGCGTTGCTGGTTCCTGAAGTTTTGACACTACTTTTGAAATCAATGACCGACAATTTGCGCATCCTGATTCTGGAAGACCTGGCCGAGGACGCAGAATTGCTCCAACGCGAACTGCGTCGGAGCAAAATCAATTTCACCGCACGGCATGTCGCATCAAAGGCGGATTATTTGAAGGGATTGGATGAAAGCGCGCCCGACGTGATACTCTCCGATTACAGTTTGCCCGACTTCGACGGCATGCAGGCTCTGCGTCTGGCACAGGAGCGCGCGCCCCAGGTTCCCTTCATCATGGTGACGGGCACGATCAGTGAGGAGACCGCCGTCGAGTGCATGAAGGCGGGCGCAGTGGATTACGTGCTCAAGGAGCACATCGGCCGAATTGGATCAGCGATCCAGATCGCGCTGGAAAAGAAACAGGCGGAGGCGAAACTGCGCGAGAGCGAAGAACTCCTGCGGCTGATCACGGACAATGTCACGGACCTGATCGCGATTCTCGATCTGCAGGGAAAACGGCTGTACAACAGCGCCTCTTATGGAGAAATTCTCGGGAACCCTCAGTCCCTTCGCGGCACCAGTTCGTTCAAGGAAATTCATCCGGACGACGTGGCCACCATCAAGCGCGTTTTTGAAGAAACGGTGCGCACCGGCATGGGAAAACGGGGTGAATACCGTTTCGTGCTGAACGACGGAAGCGTTCGTTACATCGAATCGCAAGGCAGCGTCATCCGCGACCAGAAGGAAAACGTGGACAAGGTGCTCGTCGTTTCGCGCGATGTCACCGAGCGCAAGCGGGCCGAGGAGGAGCTGCGCCGGAGCGAGGAGCGGTTTCGCGCGCTGATTGAAAACAGCTCGGACGCGATCGCGCTGCTGAGTCCGTCAGGTGTTGTGCTCTATGCGGGACCGTCGACCGAACGGGTCATGGGTTACCGCAACCAGGAATTTGTGGGTCGGCGCTTTTTCGATTTGATTCATCCGGAAGACGCGGAGCGGACGATGAGTCTGGTGGGCGGATTGGCGCAGAAGGCGGGCCACATAGTGCGAATTGAATGCCGGGTTCGGCACCAGGACGGTTCGTGGCGATGGACAGAAGGCGCGGCCAAAAATCTGCTCGGCGAGCCTGGGGTTCAGGCCATAGTCGTGAATTATCGCGACATTACCGAGCGCAAAACGGCCGAAGCAGAAATTCAGAAGCTGGCTGCCTTCCCGCTCTACAGCCCGAATCCGGTTCTCGAATTGTCCGCCGACGGCACGCTGACCTATTTCAACGACGCGGCCCAACAGGCGGCGCGTCTTTTGGGCAAAAATCATCCGCGCGAGATTTTGCCCTCGGGCGTGAAGGAGATTATCAAGGTCTGCCTGGGCACGGGCAAGAGCACGACGGGGCTTGAATTCACGCTGGAGGGGCGGACGCTCTCCTGGTCGTTCTTTCCGATTCTGGTGAGTCAGGTTGTGCAGTGCTACGCCTTTGACATCACGGAGCGGCTCACTTTGGAAGCGCAATTGCGGCAGTCGCAAAAGATGGAGTCGGTGGGCCAGCTCGCGGCCGGGGTGGCACATGATTTCAACAACATCCTCACGATCATACAAGGGCACGCCGAGTTGCTGCTGGCGGAGGCGACGACGTCGCCCCACACCCTGGAGGGGCTGAGGCAGATTTCCAGCGCGGCCGGGCGCGCGGCGAATCTGACGCGGCAACTGCTGACCTTCAGCCGCCGACAGGTGATGCAGCCGAAAATCCTCGATTTGAATGAAGTCGTTGGCGACGTCACAAAGGTGCTGAACCGCCTCCTGGGAGAGCAGATTACGCTGCAATGCAATTATGCTGCGAACCTGCCGCCGGTGTTGGCTGACCTGGGCATGATGGAGCAACTGGTCACGAACCTGGCGGTCAACGCGCGCGACGCGATGCTGAGAGGCGGGCGACTGATTATCAGCACGTTTGCGACAGAAATCGACGACGGATACGTGGAGGGTCACCCGGAGGCTCGCGCCGGGCATTTCGTGTGCCTGGGTGTCAGCGACACTGGCACTGGCATGGATGAGGCGACGTTGGATCACATTTTTGAACCTTTCTTCACCACCAAAGAGGCAGGCAAAGGAACCGGGCTCGGTCTGGCGACCGTGTACGGGACGGTGAAGCTGCACAACGGCTGGGTCGAAGTGGAAAGCCGGCTCGGGATGGGATCCACGTTCACTGTCTTCCTGCCCGCGGGCAAAGCCGATGCGCAGGCCGGGCCGGAGTTGGCGGAGAAGTCGTTCGTGCGCGGTGGCAACGAGTCTATTTTGGTGGTGGAGGACGAGACAGCCTTGCGCGGCCTGATGCGAGGGGTGCTGCAGCATTATGGTTATCATGTCCTGGAGGCGGCGACTGGGAACGAAGCGCTCAAGGTGTGGGAGAAGAACGCAGCGAAAATTGATTTGCTGGTGACCGACATGGTCCTGCCGGACGGGGCGGGCGGCAACGATCTGGCCCGAGCGATGCAAAAGGAAAAGCCGCTACTGAGAGTTGTCTTCACGAGCGGATACAGTTTGGAACCGCGCGACGAGGAGTGCGGTTTGCACGAAGGATTGAACTTTCTCCAAAAACCGTTCCAACCACTTTCGCTTGCGCGAACGGTGCGCTGCTGCCTCGATAACGCCCGGTAACAGCAGCCCCTCGCGGCTGTCCGTTGGCGGGCAGGAACTTGTCCGCAGAAAAGCTTTCACTGCCGAAAAATTTATTGTTGGTCAACCCGCTGCGCGTGTCATAACGTCTGCCGGAAAATGAGACGCTTTATGGCCGATGATGACGCGAAAAGCCTGAAGTTCCGCGCCCCGGTCGCCGCGGAGGCACAGGGCGTCGCTCCTTCGTTCCACGACCGAGAGGCGCAGCGAATTTGTTGGCCGTCGGACTTGCGAAGCTAAAATTGAGCGGTCTTGTTATGGCGAAGATTCTGGTCATTGATGATGACGCCTCGCTGCGAGAAGTGATCCAGATGGCTTTGGAGCACGCCGGTTTTGAGGTGATCGAGGCCGACAATGGCGCCATCGGCGTCCAAAACGCCTGCGCCCAGTTGCCCGATCTCATCTTGTGCGACGTGCGGATGGAAAAAATGGACGGATATCGGACGCTGGCCGCGTTGCGCCAGGACGCCGTCACCGCTCCCATCCCTGTCATACTGATGACGGGCCAGGCGGATACGGCCGGCATGCGGCAGGGAATGGAACTGGGCGCGGATGATTACCTTTCGAAGCCGTTTACCGTGCCGCAGTTGCTCGCGGCCGTCAACGCGCGGCTCAAGAAGCATCAAACCGTTCGGGAATTGGCGGAACGGAAACTGGCTGACCTGCGGGCCAACATCAGCCTGGCGCTGCCGCACGAGTTGCTGACGCCCCTCAACGGCATTCTGGGTTTCACGGACATCCTCATCACGGACCACTCTCAATTGCAGCCGGACGAAATCGTCTCGATGTCCGAGGCGATCCGCGATTCCGCCAAGCGGCTGCACCGGTTGATCGAGAACTTTCTGATTTTCGCGCAGATTGAGTTGTTGCAGGCCGACCAGTTACAGGCGTTGCGCGAGGGGCAGACGCTGGACTTGCGGAAGCCGATTGAGCGCGTGGCTCAGGTTCGCGCCGGGCGGGCGGGGCGAGCGGAGGATCTTGTCCTGGAACTGTGCGAGGCTTCGGCGGCCATTACCGAGGATTACTTCACCAAAATTGTTGATGAGCTGCTGGAAAACGCCTTCAAGTTCTCCACCCTGGGCAGCCCGGTGCAGGTGCAGAGTGTGACCGGCAACGGTAATTTCGTCTTGCGCATCGCCGACCAGGGGCGCGGCATGAAATCCGAACACATTGCCGAAGTCGGCGCTTACATGCAGTTTGAACGGAAGATTTACGAACAACAGGGGTCCGGTTTGGGGCTGACGATCGCCAAACGGCTGACGGAATTGCACGGGGGCGAGTTGAGCATCCAAAGCGAACTCGGCATTGGCACGACCGTCGAAGTCACACTGCCCTGCCTGACGGTAAATCAGTCGTGAGAATTTTAATAGCCGATGACGACCGGGTTTCCCGGCGATTGCTGGAAGCGGGACTGCTCAAGGCCGGCCACGAGGTAATTCTGGCCGAAGACGGCGAGCAGGCCTGGCAGGCGCTGCAAAAGGACCCGACCATCCCGCTGGCCATTCTGGATTGGAACATGCCTCGCTTCACCGGGCCGGAAATTTGCCAGCGGGCGCGCCAGATCAAAACCGACCAGCCGCCTTACCTGATCCTTCTGACTTCGCGCGATGCTCGTCAAGACATCGTCTCCGGCCTGCAAGCCGGGGCCAACGACTACGTGACCAAACCGTTCGATTTTGAGGAACTGCGCGCCCGTGTGCAGGTGGGCGAACGCGTGGTCCAGTTGCAGAGCACGCTGGCCAACCGCGTGAAGGAACTGGAGGATGCGTTGGCGAGTGTGAAGATGCTGCAAGGGCTGCTGCCCATCTGTCTCTACTGCAAAAAAATTCGCGACGACCGCAACTACTGGCAACAACTTGACAAATATGTCGCGGAACACACGGAAGCCAAGTTCAGCCACGGCATTTGTCCCGAGTGTTACGAGCAAGTGGTCAAGCCGCAATTGGACCAATACCTTGATTCCGGAGGGAGGAGGCCGGAGGCCAAGGGTTAACCCCGGAAAACGGCACGGTGTTCTGCGAGGGCGCATCTGATACCACCACCATGCCGCTGGTCGATTCCCTCTCCCCACGACAGAGGAGTGGGGAGAGGGTACGGGAGAGGGGATTCCAATTAGCCGCGCCAATTGATGGAAGGTGCCCCTCTCCCCAGCCCTCTCCCCGCTCGTGCCTCGCAGGGAGAGGGAGCGGGAGGCTTCCACGATGGTGTCCAGATGGGCCCGTTCTGCGACGTTTGCCGGCGTAATCCGCTGGAATCAAAGATGCTCATGCACCTTCGGTTTGTCAGAAACGCAAAATGCAGCGGGTCGGGACTTCGTTTCCGTGGAGTCATCCGTTCGCGCTTTGATTGGATGAACACTTCCTGGACGCGGTGTCTCAGATTTGTGCGCCAGTCGGTATTGGGACTCGATTGCTGTTTCGGAGACGGGAAGGACGAAGCGGATGAAAAGGCGGCCTTGCGCCAGTTGGAACGAGTGCGCTATGCTGCGGGGGTCGCGGCCGTCGGGTCTGGTAGTTGAGGGGAATTCACTTTTCCGTCGCGGCGCAGCGCGCTAGCGGAAAACGGCGGGCCGAAGCGGAGCGGTTGCTGGAGAGAATAGGACATGAGTTTCGCGGCGGTGAACGATGCGTTGATGGCGGAAAAGACCAGATGAAGACGTTGATTGTAGAAGGCGACATGAAGAGTCAGTGCCTGTTGGCCAAAGTGCTGGCGGAGCGCGGTCACGAGGTTGTCTCCTACGACAACGCCGAGCAGGCCATTCTGGCTTATCAGAAGGAATTCTATCCGCTCCTCTTCGCGGATGTTTGCCTGCCGGGCATGGACGGCCTGCACTTCTGCAAATGGGTGCGGGCGCAACCCAATGGCGGCAGAGTTTTCATCATGCTCGCCACCTCCCCCGGCCGGCCGAGTGACATGGGCGAGGTGCTGACGGTTGGCGCCAACGATTTTCTGCCCAAGCCGTATGACCTCAGCGCACTGAAAGTGCGGTTGACCGTCGCCGAAAAGCAGATGAAGGAGTTTTTTGAGCGCAAGGAACTGGAGGAGGGTTTGCGCGGCAGCCGGGAAAGTTTCCAGCGGGTGGTCAAGGCGGCCAACGAAGGCGCCTGGTTGCTCAACGCCCAGTTCCGCACCGACTATGTGAATCCGCAGATGGCCGCGATCCTCGGCTACCAGGTTGAGGAGTTGGCGAACCGCGCGGTGATCGATTTTCTGCCCGAATCCTCCCACCGCGACGCCGAACACCTGTTCGCGCAGCAACGGGAAGGCAAGGAAGTCAAAAACGAACTGCGCTTCCGGCGCAAGGACGGGTCTGAATGTCTGACCTCTCTTTCGGCCGCGCCCGTGCGCGCCGAGGGCGGCGAATTCAAGGGTTCGCTCTGGATGGTGGCCGATTTGACCGGCCGGAAAACCCTGGAAGCGGAGTTGGCCGACACGCGGAAAAAATTTGAGACGCAGGTTCGCGATCTGACGGTTGAGCTGAACAAAACCGGCAAGTTGCTGCAAACGGAGTCTGCCGAGCGCAAGAAAATCGAACAAACGATTCAGCAGGCGCGCGCTGAACTGGAAGCCCGGTTGCGTCAGCAATCGGCCGAACGTGGCAAGGTTGCGGATGAGCTCAAGGTCGAAGTTGCCAGCCGGCAAAAGGCCGAGGGTCAGCTCGTCAAGACCCGCGATGAACTGGCGGCGCGCGTCCAGGAGTTCACCTCCGAATTGGACAAGACAAAAGAGGCGATGCAGGCTGAGGTTCATCGCCGCAAGGAAGAGGAAGAAGCTTTGCGAAAACTTCGCAAAGAACTCGAGAAACAAATCCAGCAGCAGAAGGATGGGTTGGCCGGGATTGGCAAAGAGTTGAAAGCAGAACAGGCGGCGAAAAAGCAGGTGGAGGAGGCGTTGGAAAAGGCGTACGCGCAGATCGAATTGGACGCGAAGCATCACGCCGAGTTGCTGGCCAGGGCCGACAGAACGTTGCAAGCGGAGACCACAGAACGAAAGCGGACCACTGAGGTCTTTCAGAAGAGACAGTTCGAATTGGAGGCCCGGACCAGACAGCAAGCCGAAGAACTGGCTGGAGCGGAGCGAGCGTTGCGCGCCGAGGCAGCCGAGCACAAACGCACCGCCGAAGCGCTCCACAAGGCGCAACATGACCTGGAGGTGAGGACCAGGCTGCACGATGACGAGTCGGCCAAAGCGGATAAATCGTTGCAGGCCGAGATCAGCGAGAGAAAGCGCGTTGCGGAATCGTTGCAAAAGGTCCAACACGACCTGGAAGCGCGGATCAGGGAGTTGACGGCGCAACTAAGCAGAGCCGGCGAGGAATTACGGAACGAGACCGCGGAACGCAAACACGTCGAGCATGAGCTGGGCAAGGCAAAGGAAGAGCTTGCTCACCGGCTCAAAGAACACACGGCCGAACTGGCCGAAGTCAATCAGGAGTTGAAGACCGCAATCGCCGAGCGCAAACGTGTCGAAGAAGAATTGCTCAAAAGCCGCGAGGACGTCAGTCGGCGTGTGAGGGAGCATATGGCCGAAATGGTCCAGGCGGGCGACGAGTTGAAGGCCGCTTTAACAGAGCGCAAAAAGGCGGAGGAAACGCTCAAGCAGGAGCGCGAGGGGGCGGAGTTGAGGGTCAACGAGCGAACGAACGAATTGGCCAAAGTCCGTGAACAAATAAAAGCGGAGACGGCGGAACGACACAAGCTCGAACAGCACCTGCCGAAGGTCCGCGAGGAGCTCGAAGGGCGCTTGAAGGAACGGGTTGAGGAGATGGCGAAGCTCAATGATGAATTGAAACAGCATCGGGAGCGATTGACGAAGGCCGGCGACGAATTGAAAAATGAAATTGCCGCTCACCAGCGGGCGGAGGTCCGCAGCGTCGCCTTTTTGAAGCTGGGCAAGGAATTGGGCGCGGCACACACTCCCAACGACGCCGCCCGCGTCATTGCCGGGGTCGCGCACGAGTTGTCCGGTTGGGACGCGTGCAGTTTCGACCTTTACTCGGCTGAGGAGAACAGGATCAGTCCCATCCTGAACATCGACACGGTCAATGGGCGGCCAGCGGAGGTTCCCCCGACGTATTCCGGGCCTGAACCCAGCCCGATCATGCAGCGGGTGATCAAAGAGGGCGCGCAGTTGATTTTACGTTCGGGACCGTCTAATTCGCACACGGACTATCTTTTGTTTGGCGATCGAGCCCGGTTATCGGCCTCGTTGATGTACGTCCCGATCCGCGGCGGGACCAAAGTGGTCGGCTTCTTATCCGTTCAAAGCTATGCGCCGGGGGCCTACGATCAGGAGGACCTGGACACGCTCCAGGCGCTGGCCGACCACTGCGGAGCCGCGCTGGAGCGCATCCGCGCCGAAGAGACGATGCGCCGTTCCACAGGCGATATCACCGAGCGGCCCAGACTGGAGGCACAACAACGCCAGGCGCAAAAGATGGAATCCATCGGCCAACTGGCCGCCGGCGTCGCTCATGACTTTAACAATTTGCTCGGTGTCGTCCAGGGTTACTCCACGCTCTTGATGGAGGAAAAGGACATCAAACCGGAGATGGCTGAAGCGCTCAAACAAATCGCTTCCGCGATCGACCGCGCCTCGCACCTGACCCGTCAACTGCTGATCTTCAGCCGCAAACAGGTCATCCACGTTCGGAATATCGATCTGAACGAGCTGATCAACAACGTGGGGAAATTGCTGCGGCGCGCCGTCAGCGAAAGCATCGTCCTCCAATTCAAGTATTCGCCAAACCTTCCGGCGGTCGAAGCGGACACAGGCATGATGGAACAGGTCGTGATGAATTTGGCCGTCAACGCGCGGGATGCCATGCCGGAGGGCGGACAACTCATCATCGGCACCAAGGCGGTTGCCGTTGATGAGGCGCACGTCCGGCACAATCCCGAAGCGCGCGTGGGCCGGTTCATTTGTCTGGCAGTGACCGACACCGGTTGCGGCATGGACGAACCGACACTCGAGCGGATTTTTGAGCCGTTCTTTTCCACCAAGATCGCCGGAAAAGGGACAGGACTCGGTTTGGCCACGGTGTACGGCATAGTGAAACAGCATCAAGGTTGGCTTGAAGTACAAAGCCGGATCGGGCACGGAACGACCTTCACGGTCTTTTTGCCGGCCGGTTCGAGGACAGTCGCCGCGCCGCCTCAAACTGCGGAGAGGCCCGCTGTCCGCGGAGGCACCGAGACAATTCTGCTGGTCGAGGACGAGCCTGCTGTGCTGATCATGGCGAAAGGAATTTTGCAGCGACTGGGCTATCAGGTCATGGGGGCCGCGTCGGGGGACGAAGCCGTGCCGATCTGGCAACAGCATTCAGCACAAATCAACCTGTTGTTGACCGATATGGTTATGCCGGGAAGTTTGAGTGGGCGCGAGTTGGCCGAAAAACTCTTGCAGGAAAAGCCCGGTTTGAAGGTGGTTTACGCCAGCGGTTACAGCATGGATTTGGTTGGACCGGGCCTGGCGACGAGCAAGAATTTTATCTTCCTGCAAAAGCCCTATCATCCGGAGGCTTTGGCGCAAATTGTGCGCGGTTGTCTCGATGGAAAACTCCCGTGATCGTTTTTCCGCGTGACAACTTGCAACGGGCGCTTGTAATTTACCTGTTCCCGTCGACCCTATCGTCTAGCGGTTAGGACACCGCCCTTTCACGGCGGTAGCGCGGGTTCGATTCCCGCTAGGGTCGCCAGACTTGACTTCTCTGCGCTACTTCCTTGTAAGTCGGAATGTGTCCATAATAATTGCCTGATCGCTTTTACCGTAGGGGTCATCACTGCCTTGATGGCTGAAGACGTAAATCTTTCCGTCGGCGAGTTGAAAGCTCCTCGGATAATAGCAGCTTCGATACGGCTGATTGAGACCTTTGAAGGATAGCCGATACCACGACACGCCCGTGTTCTCCGTCCAGTAAATGCCGTCTGTTGCGATGTGGAGCACCGGCCCCTCGCGCGTGGCCAGCAGTTCAGGATGACCCGAGTGTTGGAAGGGCGCCGCATGATACTGCTCGATTGCCCAGGAATCGCTTTTCTTTTGCAACAACCCTTGCCAGCGCGTCTCTCGCGAATTTTTGGTTTTCGGATCGCCACGCCGGAACACGCAAAGAAAATTTCCGTCCCGCAACTCGGTACTGTCCCATTCATCCCAGACACTTGGCCCGCGCTGTTCCGGTTTTAGTTCAATCCTGAGTGGCTTCCAATTTCTGCCTTCCCGATCAGAGAACATGACGACGGGTTCGCCAATCATCCTTTTCGCGGGGTCTGGGTCATATCGCTTGACTCCGGTCGCGACCAGCCGACCATCTTGCATACGGCGAATGCGCGTGACGCAATCGCCAAAGTCCCCGAGGTAATTCGTCACCGGCCGAGAAGGTTCGGGCGGAACCTCCGGCTGGCCCCAGGTCCTGCCCAAATCCTGCGAACGCTGAAAGAAGACCCGGCGCGGCAGATTCATCCCTGGGACCGCCGATCCATCCACAGCGCGCAAAATGGCACCATCGGGCAACGGACAATGCGACCCTCCCCACGCATAGCCAATGCTCGGCCCCGCGTAAGCGGCCGCAGCGACCACACTCCAGTTTGAACCGCCATTCGTGGAACGTAGATACATATCCGCCATGAGCAGGCCCGTAAAATCCCGCGCCGGATCGACTTTCATCAATCCGAACGCTTCCTGCCATTCGACTTTCGCCCGCGGCCTTCCCTGCGCCGGTCCTGTGACTTCTTTAAACGTGATCATCAGGCTGTAATCAGGCATTTGCCATGCGCCGAGCCAGCAGGTGTACCCGGGCTTTTGCACTGAATGATAAATCGTTTTGCGGGCGTATTGTTCCGCGCTCCATCTGGAGCCGGGATCATTGGGTGGTTCGCCAGCAGTGACACACATGCGGATAAGAGGAATGGCGGAAGCAAAACAAATCAGGCATACCCTGATGATGTTTTTCAGTTGCATGGGAATTTAGGTGCGACTGGGAAGCACCGGTCGCAGCAGGTTTGAGCCAAAGCGGCAGAGGGCTGCCACAGTTGCAGAATCATCGGTTTGAAGCTGGCGCACCCCGACAAAATCTCCATTCGAGTCGTGCTTCGCAACAAAAGAAAGCTCCCCAGACCTCCAGCACTGGACCACGGTGAGTCATTACGCGGGAATCGATCGGAGAATCACCGCGATAGTTTCTCGCGTTCTGACGGCGGCCCAAGCTTTGACTTGCGTCCATCGGACAGCCGAGCAATCGTTCAGACGAATTAGAAATTTCCGAAATGAAACCGATGGTCGAATGTCCAGACGCACCCCTCACCCTTCCCTCTCCCCTCATCCGATGAGGGGAGAGGGAAGGGTGAGGGGAGTGTCCGCACGGGACATCCATTGGAAATTACTTACCACGCTGAAGCTGACGGAATCAGATCGCTCGAGGCCGGAAAAATTATGGCGCGCAAATTTTGGGTCCTGTTTTTGTCCGCCTTGGCGCTGAGTTGTTCCCTGCGCTGCCGCTCGGAAGGAGGTTCGCGGTGGCGAATTTATCGGGCTGCAGACGGCCTGGCCGATTCATCCTTGGTTGCGGTGACCGTGAGTCCGCGCGGCAATGTCTGGGCGAAGCATAGCAGCGGTCCGGCCAGTTGGCTGGATGGCTTTCAAGCGCGCAGTATTCCTTTTTCCGGGCGCGGCAACTACCCGGTGTACGAAAGTCGGTCCGGCCAAATCTGGTGCCTTTACGCGGACGGAGTAATGGAGTACCGGCGTGATCAATGGGTGCAGTATCCGGTGAGTGAGATTCAGGCGGAAAATCAATCGAGCGCGCTTCGATTGGTCCGACCGGTACCGCTGTTGCCCGCCGAACGGGACCATTTACTGGCGGTGTTGCCGGACCGGCTGTTGGAATTCGACTCCGGACAAAACAGAACCAGCGTCCTTCGCCAGGCCAGAGAGACGAAACTGGGACGATTCAACGAGATGGTCGAGGCGCGCGACGGCGGTGCCTGGCTCAGCGGCAGCAACGGCCTGGCCAAACTGCCGGGCCCGGTCCGGCGTTTGACGCCGGAGTCGTTGTGGCAGTCCTTCCCGGTTGAACCGGCCTGGCGGGTCCAAAACCTGGAGCGACCTTTTGAAGACGACGAAAGCGGCGTCACCGTCGTGGCCGAGTCGCCCTCGAGCGGCGGCAAGGTTGTGCTGTATTTCAACGGCCAAACCTGGGCCACGCCGATTCCAGCGCCCGACAAGACCCGCTGCTACGCCTGGCGCGACGTGGACGGAACGATGTGGGCTGCGACGCGCAGCGCGCTATTCAAGCGACAAGGAAGCGTTTGGGAAACAGTGCAGGTCCCTGGTTTGCGCGCCCCGCAGTATTACGATGTGGCCGCGGAACCCAACGGCGTCTTTTGGCTGGCGACGACCGAAGGTCTGGCGCGGCATTCACTGCAGACCTGGCGCGTGCCTCCCGAGTTGGTTTCGGTCGATGCGCCCGTGTTCAGCATGCTCGAAGACCGCAAAGGCGGGACCTGGTTCGCGAGCACGAACGGGTTGCTGGCATTGCGAAACGGGCAACTGCAAACCTTCAAATGGCCGGTTGGCTTTTCGCCTGCGTTCCAGCCTTCCAGCGCGCTCTACAATTCTCCTGATGGTCGGATTATCATCAGTTCGGTCGGTCGCGTTTTCCTTTTTGATCCGCGGACGAGTGTGTTTTTGCCGGTCGTTCATCCGGCCGGACGCGAGGTCCGCGCCATCCTCGGAGAATTCAAAACCAATCTTTGCGCTCAGACGGTCGCGCCGGACTCTTCAGGCGGTTTTCGCCTGGAGACGTTCGACGGTGAGAGCTTTGACGCGTTCTTTGAGCCGAAGGCGGATTGGAGTTTGGGCAATGAACTCGTGTTCCTGCGAACGACCGAGAATGAGGCGGTGTGGCTTGGCAGCAACCTTGGCCTCGGCGTATGGGACAACAAGACCAGGACCTTCCAGCAGACGACCGCCGCGCAAGGACACCCGGTTGAACTTCTCGAAGCGGGCAAAGGCAGAATCTGGTACGCCAGCGAGGACGCAATCTCCGAGTTCAACGGCAGGACCTGGTCAGTGACGCGCTTCGGACTGGACCAAATCCACGCCATGCTCAAGGCCCGCGACGGGAGCATCTGGGTGGCGTCAGCCAGCGGCGTGTGGCGTTTCGCTGATGGCTCGTGGATGGCCAACAGCGTGCAGGAGGGATTGCCGGCGAGAGAGGTATTCTGCGTCCGGCAGGACCGACGTGGCGAAATCTGGGCGGCGACCGCGAAGGGGATCAGCCTGTATCATCGTTCTGCCGACCCTGATCCGCCGGTTGCTTCGATCACCAGCGCGGAAAACCCGAAGCGGGTCTATGCTTCGGAGGAGGTCGCTTTCAATTTTCAAGGACGGGACAAATGGGACTGCACCCAGCCGGACCGCTTACTGTTTTCGCATCGGCTGGATGAAGCTCCCTGGTCGCCGTATTCCTCCGAAAGGTCGGCAACGTTTACCAATCTGGCGACGGGCAGACATCGGTTCGCCATCCGCGCCATGGACCGCAACTGGAACGAGGAACTGGAGCCGGAGATTTACGAGTTTATTTCGGTGGTTCCGTGGTTCCGGGAACCACGGCTGATCGGAATCGCCGCGGGTGGCGCCATCGTGACCCTGTTTCTCGCGTGGCTGGCAGTGAACCGCCATTTGCGCCTGTCGCGCAGTTATGCGGTGGTGGAAAAAATCGTGGCGCAGCGGACGAAGGAACTGGAACGTGCAAACCAGGAATTATTGCACAGCCAGAAAATGCGGGCGCTGGGCACGCTCGCCGCCGGCATCGCGCATGACTTCAACAGCATTCTCTCCATCATCAAAGGCTCGGCGCAAATCATCGAAACCAATCTTGACGATCCTGAGAAAATCCGGACCCGCGTCGATCGAATCAAAACGATGGTCGAGCAGGGATCCGGTATCGTGAAAGCGATGCTGGGGTTCAGCCGGGCGGGGAAAGAGGAAAAGCTGTGCGACGTAAACCAGCTCGTTTCCGAGATGAAAAGGCTGTTAGGTGACCAGTTTCAACACGAAGTCGCACTGCGATTGGAGCCGGGCACGCCTGCAGGGCACATCCGGGGCCTTGGCGAATTGATTCAGCAGATGTTGCTGAATCTCATCCTCAACGCGGCCGACGCGATGGGGGGCCACGGGCAGATCGTGCTGCGCACCGGGCGTTTGGAACGGGCGCCGTCGAATCTGGTGCTTGCGCCGGCGGCCCAGCCGCCGCTCGTTTACATTTCTGTCCAGGACCACGGTTCCGGCATCGCGCCCGAGGTCCTGCCGCGAATCTTCGAGCCGTTTTTCACAACCAAGGCCTTTTCCACACGTCACGGCACCGGTTTGGGTTTGTCGATGGTCTATGAAATCGCGAAGGAAATGGGCTACGGCCTGATGGTGGAGTCAACGCAAGGCAAAGGAAGCACTTTCACCATCCTCATCCCGGCTGCCGTCGAGTCGGAAAGTTGATCGGCCATGCGCCGTGGCATTCCAATCCGGCGAGTCAAATTGTTGTGCATCCTGCGGTTTTCCTGATAGATTGCAGTCACCCATGAATCGCCCCCCTCACGCGCCCTTCGGGCACCCTCTCCCCCTCGGACGGGGAGAGGGACGGGGTGAGGGGGCGGTTCGTGACGCCGATGCGCGATTCTGGAATCGAGGATGCTACTCATGAACAGCCCGCGGTTGCTCATCATCGAGGACGACGATCTCCAGTATGAGATTTACGAAGAAGCGTTGCGAAAATATCAACTTGTTCGCACTGCCACGGCCAGCGAAGCCCTCAGAACCCTCGCTCAAAGCCCGCCAGACCTCATCATCCTCGACCATATCCTGGCGAAGGGAGAACTTGGCCTGGATTATCTAGGCGAGCTCAAGGAACTGCTGCCGCACGTGCCAATCATTATCGTTTCCGGCGCTCTGGAAGTGCACCAGCAAATCCATGCGTTGCAAGGGCCGCGGCGGGCGCATTACTGCATCACCAAACCGGCGGACTTGAATGAGCTGAGACGCACGGTTGAGACCGCGCTCGCGGAGTGCGGCCAGACGGAGGTCGTCCGGCAATTCGAAGCGCTCGAGCGGTCCAAACGCCTGGACGCGCAGGAATTGCTGAGCCGATCCACCGACCGCCTCAGTCGTCAGACGCAAATCCGTCAACTGCTCGCGAAATCGGACGAACGCCCAAACATTTCCGCGCTGTCCCGTCAGTTCAAAGTCGCCCGCCGTACCATCATTCGCGATCTGCAGGAATTGATTCGCCGTGGCGAGTTGGGCCCCGAAGTTTATCCCCGGTGGCAGAGTGACGACGAAGAAGGGGAGGCCGACGAGAAGGAGTGAATCACAAAGCTATCGAGCGATTATGATTGGATGCCTGCGCAGCGAATGAATATCCTGTCTATCCACGCTCATTTCGATGATTACGAATTCACCGCCGCAGGCACGTTCGAGATGTGGAAGCGCAAACTCGGCCGCCGCCTCCGCGCCAAAGTGATCGTGTGCACCGATGGCAAGGCAGGGCATCATTTTCAGACGCGGGAAGAAACCGGCCGAATTCGCCTGCAAGAGCAACTGGCCTCCGCAAAAATCGGCGGTTACGAGTTCGAACCATTGCGTTACCCGAACGGCGAGGTCCCACGCGAGGCGTGTCTGCAAGTAACCACTGACCTGCTGGCGGCGTTGTGGAAAGCAATTCGGGATTTTGAGCCGGATTATTTGTTTTGCCCGCCGCTCCCCGCCGATACGCTGGCCGGCATCCACGTTGACCATGTCGCCGTGGCGGAAGCCGTGCGCAAAGTCGCTTACATGATCAACGTGCCGCACGCCTTCACACCGGAATTCCCCGCGGACGAGACGAAATCGAAGCCGTGCAAGGTGCCGGTGATCCTGAACGTTTATGACGGCTATATGTTCGGCGCGAACTCGTTTGACTTTACGGTCGATGTTGAGGATGCGTTTCAAAAAATCGCAGAAATGGCCTGGTGCCATCAGTCGCAGGTCAGGGAATGGTTGCCGTGGGTTGGCCGCCACGATCTGGAGGCGCGAACCTCGTTCGAGGACTGGAGGAAGACGTTGCGGCAGCGTCTGGGCCGCCGCGCTCGCGAACTGGGCATCAACACCAAACGGGCGACAGAAATGTTCACGGTCACCGCATGGGGCGAGGTGCCTGCTTTCAAACAAGTGGCGGACGATTTTCCGAAGATGATTCGGGCGGCATCGAATCTGAGCCGTTTGAAGAAGCGTCTGGCCGCCTGGAAAAATCGTTAAGTACCGGACAGCGCTATTGGTTTCCTTTGGAACCGATTGCCGGCGCAGGGCTCAGTGCGCAAGCCGCAGCCAAAGTCAGCGGCGACTCGATGGACGCGGCGTTTCGAGCGATTGCGGAACACAAAGCGAGCGTGTTGAGCGACGGTTACGTCAAGTTTTGGCTGTGATTGGCAAGGCGACGAATTCGAACTCTGAAGTCAGAGGACAAGGACGGCAAGCCGGAGGCTTACCTCGAAGCCAGCGGCTCTCCGGCGAGGGTCAGCTCGACCTGTAACACGGTCCTGGCATTGATCGACGCCGTCGCTTGTGCCTGCACCAGGTTTCCCATTCGACCCAACAGGCGCGCTTCAAAGCGAATGATCTCGCCCGGTTTTGCGCTTCCGAGGATTTTTGCGCCGCGGATCGCGGTCAGCTTGAGGCCGGGCAGCGGCGGAATGGCTTGGTCACTTTGCGCGACTACGCCCGCCAATTGCGCCGCGGCTTCCACCAACAGGACCCCGGGCATCATGGGTCGGCCGGGAAAATGCCCGCGCAAGAACGGCTCGTCGCCGCGCACCGCGTATTCACCGGCCCCGCTTTTTCCCGGCTCAAGGCTTAATCCCCGGTATCGCGGGTTTTCAACCCACAGTCGCTTCGTCCCGGGTCCCGAAGTTTGGGAGGCGGCGACGCTCTGCCGATTGGAAATCGGCGATACGGCAGGTTGGAAACCTGTATAGCTACATCCAAGGCCGCGCCCCGGTGGTGAACGATTCTCGCTTTCCCATGGGCAGAGAGTAGGGGAGCGTGGAAAGCAACCACTGGCATCGCGTTGTGCATTGCTCTTCAAAAGATGTTACTTGGGCTTCAGGGGCTCAACCACCTTGAAATCGCTCGCCAGTTCCGGCGTGAAGGTAGAATCAGTGAGCTTCGGATTCAGCACGGCGTTGGTAAAATCATTCCGCAGAGTGGAGCCGTCGGCGAATTGAAGTTCGGTCGCCCGCAACGAGCAGTCGTTTGTCGCGAAAGCGATTTTGATCCGCGGCATCAGCCGACGCGCTGAAGGCGACCTGGGTTGCAGCGTGACTTCGTGAACGTTGTTCGAGGTCGTCTGAGCGATCACCCGAAAGCGCGACTCCAGTTCGCTTTGGCTGCGCGGGAAACCGGCTTCGAGCAGGGCGAGGGTGTCGCGCCATTGGCCGGTCTGCTCGCCGGTGAGCGGATATTTTTCCACGCGCTTCAGCTTCGGGTAAATGACCAGCATCTGCCCGGCCTGCCGCACGGCAATGGTTTGTGGCGGGTTGCCGAGTTCCCAGTGAAAACGGTTCGGGGCAGCGAACCAGACGTGTCCGGTCGCCGTGAGCGGTTGGGTCAACGATTTCAACGCCCTGGTCTGAACGACTTCCGCGGACCAGGTCTGGATGTTGGTCTGAGCATTGAGCCAGGCGCCGAGAGAGGAGTTGGTGTCGGAGGCGGATAGCCGCCCGCTAAACACGCCAAATAACGCGAAGAACAGACAAATCGAGGCCCGGAGGCGGATTTCCCCGGCAAAGCGGCGCGTTCTGTCCGCCTCCTGACGTCGGCGGCTACTCTTGAGGCGGCGCGTTACAGCCAGATCGGAACGAAGTGATACCATTGGTCGGGATGTTGGCGGATGGCGGGTTCAAAAGCACGCATGATTTCCTGGGTGAGCGTGTGGCGCGCTTCGCGCTCGCGCAGCGCCGCGCGCTCGTAGGCAATCTCCGGCAGGATGTGCGCTGTATAGCCATTGTCTCTGCGCAGCAGATAGACGGGCAACAGAACGCAGCCGGACGCGCGGGCGAGTTCCGCCGCGGCGATGGAGGCCGCGAATTTTCTGCCGAACAATTCCACGATTACGGCGCTCTCCTGCGGCGGACGGTCCATCAGCAGCGCGACGGTCGCGCCCGCCTCGAGCCGGCGAATGATATCGACGAACGCAAATGGATCGTGACCGATGACGACGGTTTCGATGCCCCAGCGGGCGCGTGAAGCCTGGCGGATGCCGGTCAGACGCCCGTGCGGTTCGGCAAGAGTGATGACGAGCAGTTTGACGCCTCGTTGAGCGAGGAGCGGGGCGCCGAATTCCCAATTGCCCAGGTGAGGAGTCAACAGCAGGAC
>QHNT01000239.1 GCA_003218515.1 Verrucomicrobiota bacterium
GCGGTCGTCGTCATGCGGTCGTGAGTGCCGATGTTGTCCTTGATGAGAACGGGAACCCCGTGCAGGGCCCCGCGCGGACCCTTTGCCTTGCGTTCTTCATCGAGCGCCCGTGCGATGGTGATGACGTCTGGATTGATTTCAATCACCGCGTTGACTGCCGGGCCGTCTTTGTCAATTTGTTCGATGCGGGCCAGGTATTTTTTGGCCAGGGACAGCGAGCTGTATCTGCCGGATTTCATGCCGGCCTGGAATTCGGCAATCGTCGCCTCGTCCAGGTCGAACGGCTTGACTTTGGAACGAGCAGCCAGCGGAGCTGCCTTTGGCCCGACGCTGGGCAAGGTTGGACCGGTCAGCGCCGCCGCGCTTCCCAGGGCGACGAGCTGCAGAAAATTCCGGCGCTTCATCTCGGAACGCTGCGGTTCGTTTTTGTCTTCGTGCTTCATTGAATGCAACGGGTTTGAACCTGCGGCTGAATGATTGACGGACATGGCTCAGCCAGCATACCTGCGCGAACGATTCCAGCAAGCCGCTTGAAGCGTGTGATACAGCTTGGTGGGCGAGTCTTCCCATGAACCTGACTTTGGTAGGGACATCGCGCTGCGATGTCCCCGCCCGCGAAGCAGCGGGCGGCATCGTTGCGCCGCTGAACGCGGCGCGGACGGCGCAGCGCGCCGTCCCTACCAGGTTCAGGGGTTCAATGCGCGAAATTTTTCGGGGAAACCTCTCCATGAACCGCCCCTCTCCCGGCCTTCGGCCACCCTCTCCCCGCTTTGCGGGGAGAGGGCAGGGAGAGGGGTGCCAATCTGGTTCATGGTCCCAATGCATGCGGAAAAACGGAAGGAGGCTTTCCATGAACCAGGTGGGGCGAGACTCCGTCGAGCCCTATTTTCGATCCTTGGAGATCAGGGCGGAGTCGCGCCCCACCGTTCATGACGACCTTTGCAAATTCAAGAAAGCAGATGCTCCAAGGCGCGGGCCAGGCGCTCGTATTGCGGGAGCGAATTGTAGAGTTGCGCTGAAACACGCAACAGGCGTTTTGGCGGCGCAGGCCAGGGAATAATCGGCAGCTCGATCCTGTTTTTTGCCAGCAGTTTGTCCTGAACCGGGTCCGAATACAGCGGTGAGCTCGATGGCTTTTCATCCAACGCGTCGGGAAGCGGGATTGAGGCGAGCGAACCGATCAATTCATCCGGGCACGGAAGGTCGATCCGCAATGTCTTACAAATAATCTTTCGCGCCGCCAACGCCAGGCGCCGATTTCGCCTCATGACCGCCGGCCATCCACCCGGCAGGAGCGAACCAACAAATCGCAGCGCTTCCGGCACGCTCAGGCACGCCGAAGGATCCCAGGTGCCCGTCCAGCCGAACTCGATCAGGAACCGGGAACGATCGGTGCGCGGAGAGTTCGCGCCGTGACTGATCGAGAGCGGACGAATGGGCTTTTGCCGGGCGCGGTGGACATGAAGAAATCCGGCTCCTTTCGGCGCGCAAATCCACTTGTGACAGTTGCCGGCGTAATAAGTCGCGCCCAGCTTGCGCAGGTTCACCGGGACCATGCCGGGCGCGTGTGCGCCATCCACAAGCGCGTCCACGCCGCGCTCAGCCAGCCTTTTGACCAGTAGCTGAATCGGCAATACCAATCCCGTCTGGCTGGCGACGTGATCCAGAAGCGCCAATCGCGTTCGCGCAGTCACGCGACTCAAAACCGCGTCAACGACCTCTTTCGCCTCATCCAACGGAAAGGGGACTTCCGCGACGACGACCCGAGCGCCAGCCCGCCCGGCCACGAAGTCGAGCGCGTTTCGACAGGCGTTGTATTCGTGGTTCGTGACCAGCAACTCGTCACCGCGTTTGAACCGAAGTGACCGCAATACGCTGTTCACGCCGCTCGTCGCGTTCGGCACGAACACGAGCTCCGCAGCGTCGGCGCCGAGGAACTCTGCCAGCGCGCCGCGGGCCTCGTCCAGGAGCCGCTCCAGGTCGCGGACGAAAAACTGAACTGGCTGCCGCTCCAGGCGATCGCGAATTCTGCGTTGAAAATCGAGCACTGGCCGCGGACAACTTCCGAACGAACCGTGGTTCAGAAAAATGACCCCGGGATCGAGCAACCAGAGTCGTGGATCACACGCCGGCCGATCCAAAAGATGATTCAATTGCTTCCGCGTCATGCGGGGGGAAGCCCCCTTTGCCAGGGTCCGCCAGGGCGTCTCATTTCATCGCCGCATAAACACGATGGACGTCGTCGTGGTCATCCAGCGCGCTGAGAAAATCGGCGACCTCCTTTCTCTGCGCGTCCGGCAGCTCAACGAAGTTCTTCGCGAGGTAACGCAACTCGGCGGCGGTCACCTTCCAGCCGGCCTTCGTGAGGAATTTCGAGACAGTGTCGAGGTCTTTGATTTCAATGATGAAACGAGCGCCGACGTGACCGTCCGGAATTTCCTCCGCCTCGAGCGGCTCCACATTCTGCGCGCCAGCCTCAATCGCGTCGCTTTCCGAGTCGCGGGTCTTGTCTGCGTGCGTGGCTTCAACCACGCCCTTGTGATCAAAGAAAAAACCGACGCTGCCGGGCGCGCCGAGCGAACCGGCGCGGAAAAGATGACGGATTTCGGGCGCCGTCCGATTGCGATTGTCGGTGAGACACTCGACAATCACGGCGACTTTGTGCGGAGCGAAACCTTCGTAGGTGATCAGTTCATAGTTCACTTTTTCACCGGTCTGGCCGGCGCCTTTCTTGACGGCGCGCTCAATCGTATCGCGCGGGACCGAGGCCTTGCGCGCCGCTTCAAGCGCTGCGTAAAGCCGCGCGTTGAGATCGGGGTCCGACCCTCCCAGCTTCGCCGCCACCATGATTTCGCGAACCAGTTTGCCAATGACCTGGCCGCGCTTGGTGGCGTTGGCTACGCGACCGGCCTGTTTCCATTGCGCGCCCATGCGATGTCTTTACCGGCTGCCAGAGCAAAGATCAACCAACTGTTGCTGGACAAAACAGCCCTGACACGAAACCCTTCCCGATCAAATGTCAGCGACCGCCGGTAACGCCGGAGGTTTTCCAAAAGGATTATGAATCTAATCTCCGGGTTGAGCCTGATCGCCCTGGCGATGGTCCTCGCCAAGTGGCTGGCCGAACTTTGGCTCTCCCTCCTTAACCGCCGCCACGTGCTGGCTCACGCGGACGCCGTGCCCGAAGCGTTTCAGGGGATGGTTGACCAGCCGACTTACGCGAAGTCGATCGAGTACACCCTGGCGAAAAGCCGATTCAGCCGGATCGAAGACACCTGGAACACGCTCGTTCTACTGGCCGTGCTGTTCGGCGGCGTGTTGCCATGGGCATACAAACTCTTCACTGGCTGGCTCGGCGTATCCGCCTGGGCGCAGGCGGCGTTTCTGTTTGCGGTCGGCGCTGCGCTCGCGCTTCCCGGACTGCCATTCGATTGGTATGCGCAGTTCAATTTGGAGGAACGTTTCGGTTTCAACACGACCACTCCCGGACTTTGGTGGATGGATCGCCTCAAAGGATTGTTGCTGGTCCTGGCGCTGGGCTATCCACTGCTCGTCTTGATCCTGAGACTCGTCGAGTGGACGGGCGATTCATGGTGGCTGTGGGCCTGGGCATCCGTGTTCGGCTTTCAACTGCTGATGATCGTGCTCGCACCGGGTCTGATCCTGCCGCTATTCAACAAATTGACGCCGCTGCCGGAGGGTTCCTTGCGCGAACGCCTGCTCAGCCTGGGCAAACGAACCGGGTTCACCGCCCGAACCATTCAAGTGATGGACGGCAGCAAGCGGTCGCGCCACTCGAACGCGTTCTTTACCGGTTTCGGACGTTTCCGGAAAATCGTCTTGTTCGACACGTTGGTCCAGCAACTGGCCGAGCTGGAACTGGAAGCGGTGCTCGCGCACGAAATCGGGCACTACAAGAGAAAGCACGTCCTGAAAATGCTGGTGGGGTCGGCGGCGAGCCTGTTCGTCGGCTTTGGCATTGCTGCATGGCTGGCCAAGCGGGCGTGGTTTTATCAGTCGTTCGGGTTTGAAGCGGGAAGTGTCGCTCCGGTCCTGCTTCTGTTTGGCCTGCTCAGCGGCGTGGTGACGTTCTGGTTTGCGCCGCTGCAAAATCTCTGTTCGCGACGTTACGAATATCAGGCGGACCTGTTCGCGGCGAAGACAATGGGTGAGCCGCGGTCTCTGGTGGGCGCGTTGCGCAAGCTGAACGAAAAAAATCTGAGCAACCTCACACCTCATCCGTTTTACAGCGGCTTCTATTACTCCCATCCGACATTGCTCGAACGCGAGCAGGCGCTGACTCGAGCCGTCGGCGGACGCGGGTTTCGTAGTCGCTGAGGTAACGAAAACATTGCGAACAACGTCGCCTCCGCCTCCTCGCGTCGGCGGCGACATGCTGATAGTCCCTCGCCAGGTTAATCTACCCGCAAATCACCTCACGACACAGACGCAATTCTCCCCGCCGAAGGCGTTCGGAACCCGCGTTGGGCAGTTGGGGTCATCGCGCCACTGGCCGTCCACCAGATAGCGATATTCATGCCTGCCCTCCGTCAGGGAGAGGGTCGCCTTCCACTGGCCGCTCTTTAGCTTCTTGAGATCAATGGGACGTTGTTCCCAGTCGCTGAAGTCGCCGAGCAGCTTCACGCTTTGGGCTTCGGGCGCCAGAATGGCGAAGGTAATTTTCTGCTTTGGCAATTTCTTCGTTGGCATGGCTGCGCTTCTGTTCGTTCCGGCTAAAAATGCGCTTTCGAAGGCTATTTTAATCGCCCGATTGGTCAAGGGTTAATTTATCCCCCTGGGCGGTCCGGGTGTGATTAAAAGTGGGTGAGGTTAATTCCACAGGCTGAGCCACTGGCCGTTGGCCCGCAGAACGCGGAGGTTTGCGATGTGGTCGGCATTTTCAATCAACCAAGCTGCTCCCGCTTTCTTGAGCCGGGCTTGCAACACATGCCGATGTCCAGACTCGATCATTCCCGAGCCAATCGGCAGTCCAAGCTGCACGGCACGCCAATCAACCACACCCACTG
>QHNT01000240.1 GCA_003218515.1 Verrucomicrobiota bacterium
CGAAAATGTTTGCCCCGCCCGACAGCCCGGTCCGGGAGCGGCTGGAAAAAGCCGAGCACTCCTGCCTTCGGGCCAAGGAAATGACCGGCCAGTTGTTGACGTTTGCCCGCGGTGGGGCGCCGATCCGACGCGTCAAGTCGGTTCCACGGTTGCTGAAGGAATCGTGCGACAACGCCGTGCTGGGCTCGAATGTTCGCTGCGAGTTTTGGTGCGCCCCGGATCTTCAGCCGGTCGAAGTGGACCAGGGGCAAATCACGCAAGTGTTCAACAATCTGCTGATTAACGCCGTTCAGGCGATGCCTGAGGGAGGGACAATCCGGGTGCGCGCGGAGAATGTCCCGGCGGGAACCAGGGCCGGCCTGCCTTCTCCCGGCGCCGGCTACGTGAGAATTTCCATTCAGGATGACGGTCCGGGGATTCCGCCGGAGCATTTGTCGCGGATTTTTGACCCGTTTTTCACCACGAAGCACAAAGGCCGCGGCCTGGGGCTGGCCACCGCTTATTCCATCGTGCGCAAGCACGACGGGCTGATCGAAGTGGAGTCCAAACGGGATCAGGGCGCGACGTTTCACGTTTACCTGCCGGCGCCGATGCAGGCGGTGGCGACGGAAACGGAGGAGCAGAACCCGCCGCCGACCGGTCAGGGCCGCATCCTCGTGATGGACGACGAGCCGGACATTTTAAATTTTTCCCATGACGCGCTGAAGCGCCTCGGCTACGAAGCCGAGTTGGCACGCGACGGGACAGAAGCCATTCGACGTTATCGAGAGGCACTTGAGGCGGGCCGCCCGTTTTCAGCTATCATCATGGACCGTGGCCAAGCCGTATGAAATCCGGGAGCTCGCTCGAGTGCTGCGGGAAGTGATCGGTTCCGACTCGTCGTCACACTCCCAGGCGCAGGCTTGACCCAGGCAGATTCGCGTTGTCAGAACAGCGCGTGCGCCGCCTGAATGTCCCGCTCGATTTGCTTTCGCAGCGCTTCAAGAGAAGGAAACCTGTGTTCCCCGCGCAGTTTTCCCATAAACGCAATTCCCAGTTCCTGATCGTAAAGGTCGCCAGAGAAATCGAGCAGGTGGACTTCGATTTGGAGTTGCCGTGCGGGGTTTTGGAGGGTGGGGCGGAGGCCAATATTAACGACCGCCCGATATTGCCGGCCTGCGACAAGCGCGTGCGCGGCGTAAACACCGTTGGGCGGAACGACCAGGCCGGCAAACTCCAGATTCGCCGTAGGAAATCCGAGTTGTCGCCCCAGTTGGTCCCCGCGGATGACCCTTCCGGCAAGCGCATAGGTGCGGCCGAGCATTTGGCTCGCGGCGTCCAGGTTGCCGTCGCGGATGGCTTCGCGAATTCTCGTGCTGCTGACCACCTTCCCGTCCAGTGACACTGAGGCCAGCCCGTGCACCATGAAATGCAGTTCCTTTCCCAGCCGCTTCAGAAGTTCGACGTTACCGCTTCGCCGGTGTCCGAACGTGAAGGCGCTGCCGACGCACAGGCTGTGCAGGTTGCGGAAGTCTCGTGCCAGCGCGCGAATGAATCGCTCGCCGGAAATTTCACTGAATGCCTGGTCGAAATGGATCGACAGCGCGACGTCGATGCCCAACGACTCGATCACGCGCAATCTTTGCGAAAGGGAATAAATCAAAGGTGGATTACGGTCGGGCGCGACAACTGAATTTGGATGGCAATCAAACGTCATGGCGACGGCGATGCCTTCGTGCTGGCGCGCGTCCTCGATCGTTTGCCGGATGACCTGCTGATGGCCGAGGTGAACGCCATCAAACATCCCGATGGCCACGCAGACTTTGCGCGAGCCGGGCTCCAGTTCGTTGGCGGCGCGGATGATGTTCATTCGAGTTGAATCGTAAAGCCGTTGAATCGCTGAACCGTTGAGCGCGCCTTTCGATTTAACGATTCAACAATTCGACCGTTTAACGACTTAAGCCGCCAGTTTCAAAAACGGAATCACGTGTTTTGCCATTTCAGTTGTCGTCAAGGCGAGCACCTGATCGAGTGGCAGCGCGTTGGCCACATCGAACCGGCCGGAAGCCAGGCGGCGGAGTGCGGCGAGGTGCGCACCACAGCCGAGTTTTCCGCCAAAATCGTGAGCCAACGCGCGGACATACGTGCCTTTCGTGCAGGCGACGCGAAAGTGGCCAATCGGCTCCCGGTAAATGTTGAGCCGAAAGCTGTAGATGTGAATGAGCCGTTCCTTGCGTTCCACTTCGATGCCTTTGCGGGCGAGCTTGTAGAGCGGCACGCCATCCTTCTTGATGGCGGAAACCATTGGCGGCATTTGCATCCGGTCGCCGACGAAGGTAGCGGCCACTTCGTTCAACTGATCGAGTGTCAACGGGGGGACGGGCAGGGAGGCGGTGAGTTCGCCGTCGGCGTCGTAGCTGGTGGTCGTCTCGCCGAGTTTAATCGTCCCTTCATAGACTTTGTCGGCGGCCATCAGTTTTTCGGAAAGTTTGGTGCCGCGCCCCAGCACCACGATGAGCAGTCCGGTGGCGTTGGGGTCAAGCGTGCCGCAGTGGCCGACTTTTTTGATTTGAAACCGACGGCGGACGGCGTCCACCACGTCATGCGAAGTCGGGCCGACCGGTTTATCGACAAGCAGCGCGCCGTCGAGCGGGTCAAATTCGTGCATGAATCAGTGCGTCGAGTCGAGGACTTTTTTGAGGGCGGCGATCACGCGGCGCTGAACGGCCAGCGGCTTGCCCGGGATGCGCGCGCCGGCGGCGGCCGGGTGTCCGCCACCGCCAAACTGACTGGCGATTTCACTTACGTCCACGGACTGGCTTTTGGAGCGCAAGCTGACGCGGGTCAGTTCATCGTTCATCTCCTCGAAAATGCACGCTACGACGACCGGCTCGATCGCGCGGAGATGGTCAATGAGGCCCTCGCTGTCCGCCGAGTCGGCGCCGGTGCGCGCGTAGTCCGCCTTCTTCAGCCAGAAGTAGGCGATCTGGTCGTCGTGCGTCAGCCGGAAATGATCGTAGAGGTGTTTCAACAGGCGGGCGCGGGACAGTGGATAAGATTGGTAAACTTCATGGCAGATTTTGGCGAGGTTTGCGCCGAGCTTCACCAACTCCGCGGCGACGTGGTACGTGGACGGTCGGGTGCTCGGATACTGAAATGAACCGGTATCGGTGGAAACGGCGGTGAACAGGCAGTCGGCAATGAGCGGCGTGATGGGCCACCTCGTCGTCTTGAGCAGTCGGAAAATCAGCTCACCGGTGGACGATTCGCGTTGCGAGACCCAGTTGATGTCGCCGTAGCGTGTGTTGCTTTGGTGGTGATCGATATTGATGAGCCGCTCCCGGTTTTGGATGCACTTCCCCACCTTGCCGAGCCGCTCGAAACTGGCGGAGTCGGTGGCAATGACACAGTCGAACTGGTGACCAGGTGAGGGTGGTTGAATCAGGTTTTGCGTGTCGAGGAACGCCAGTTTTTGCGGCACGCGGTCTTCATTCCAGCAAACGACTTTTTTGCCCTGGTTCCGGAGCGCCAGCGCGAGGCCAAGCTGCGAGCCGGTGCAGTCGCCGTCCGGGCGGACATGGCCCGCGACGCAGATGGTTTTGCTCCGGGCGATCCCTTCCCGGATGCGGTCGATGATCTTCGGATAGGGTTTCATGAAGGGGACTGGGACCGTTCGATCTCCTCGATAATTTCCAGCACGCGGTTGCCTCGCTCTACCGAATCGTCCAGCACGAAACGCAATCTGGGAGTTTATCTGAGCACGACCGCGCGGCCGACGAGACCTTGAATGCGCGGCCGCTCCTTCTTGAGAATTTCAAAACCCTTCCGTTGCTGTTCGGCCGTTCCGATGATGCCGACGAAGACGGTTGCGGACTGCAAGTCGCCCGCCACGCCGACGTCGTTGACCGTGATCAAGCCGGCTTCGCCGACGGGAATTTCGCGCCGAATGACCTCACCGATCTGGCGTTTGAGAAGCTCGCGCACACGTTGGTGTCGGAGAGACTGCATAGTCTTGCCTGGAGAAGTTTAAGACGCAGTTAAGGCCGATGATAAACCAGGTGTTGGTCGAATCGTTCGCGCCTGCTTCTTCTCGATCGTCGCCTCAAATTCAATTTCCAATCCCGTCGCGAGCCGTTGTCACAACTTTTGCGGCACCTTTTCCAGCGTATAACACTCGATGGCATCACCGACCTGGAAATCGTTAAAACCGTCCAGCCGGATGCCGCATTCCATGCCCGCGCGGACTTCGTTGACTTCATCCTGAAAACGTCGCAACGAGAGGGAGACGCCTTCGTAGATGAGGCCTTTACGGCGTTGAACGCGCATCTTGCCTTTGACGATGCGTCCGCTGGTGACGACGCACCCCGCAACATTCCCGCCCTTGGACAGTGCGAAGACTTTACGCACTTCCGCGGAGCCGACGACGATTTCCTTGACCAGCGGATCCAGCAGGCCCGCCATCGCCTCCTTTACTTCGTCGATCAGTTCATAAATGATGGCGTAGAGTTTCATTTGGACTCCCTCGCGCTTGGCCAGGTCGGACACGCCATTGTCAACGCGAGTGTGGAATCCGAGAACGATTGCTTTGGAGGCCGAAGCCAGGAGCACGTCAGACTCAGTGATCGTGCCCACGGCGCTATGGATGACTTCGAGCGCGACCTTTTCCGATTCGATTTTCTTCAGCGCCTCAACAATCGCTTCGACCGAGCCTTGAGTGTCGGCCTTGACGACGACTTTAAGGACTTTGCTGGCCTCCGAAGCCAGTGTTTCGAACAGGTTTTCCAGCGTGACCTTCGGACGTCGCTCCTTTTCCTCGCCGCGGACGTTTTCGATCCGTTCCTCGGCCAGGGCGCGGGCGTCCTTCTCGTTCTCCACCACGCTGAATTCCAAACCGGCTTCCGGCACTCCATTCAATCCGAGCACCTTCACCGCAGCCGATGGCCCCGCTTCCTTCAGCCGTTTTCCTTCCTCGTTTATCAGCGCGCGGACTTTGCCCCAGTATTGTCCGCAGATAACCATGTCGCCGACATGCAACGTTCCTTTGCGAACCAGCACGGTGGCCGTAGGCCCTCCGGGTTCGAGGCCGGACTCGATCACGTTGCCTTTGGCAAGGCGGTTGGGGTTGGCTTTGAGCTCCAGGACCTCCGCCTGGAGCACGATCATTTCGAGCAGCTTGTCGATGCCCTGCTGCGTGAGCGCCGAAATGTCCACAAAAATTGTGCTGCCACCCCACTCCTCACAAACCAGTCCTTTGTCCTGCAACTGTTGGCGGACTCTCATCGGGTTGGCGTTTGGATGGTCGGATTTGTTGACCGCGACGATGGTTGGCACTTTGGCCGCCTGCGCATGGCTCAAAGCTTCGAGCGTCTGCGGCATGACGCCGTCGTTGGCCGCGACGACCAGCACCACGATGTCCGTCACGTTGGCGCCGCGGGCGCGCATTGAGCTGAAGGCCGCGTGACCGGGTGTGTCGAGAAATGTGATCTGCTGCCGTTCGTTTTTCCGCTCCGGATG
>QHNT01000070.1 GCA_003218515.1 Verrucomicrobiota bacterium
AGCGCAAGGCGGGCGGCTTCGACCGCGACTTCGCCCGAATGCTTGCCGCCAAAACCGCCGCCGGTGTCCGGCACAATCACCCGCACGTCGTTGTCCGACAGCCGAAACGTTCTCGAAAGGTCCTCGCGGACGCGCGAGGGTTGCTGCGTGCCGGTCCAAACGGTGAGTTTGCCATTCTCCCATTCGGCAACCGCGGCTCGCGGTTCCATGGGAGCATGCTGGAAGTAAGCGACCTGATAGGCTTCGCGCCGCACCTTGTGGGCGGTCTTGAAGGCCTCGTCAGGCGAGCCTTTGGTATCGCGGCGCGGTCGTTGAGAGGAAGCATGTGAGCGGAGGTACGAGTAGAGATCGTCGCTAGAGGGGTGCTCGGCCGTTTTCCATTTCGCGGTTTTCGCCGCTTCGTCCCGGGCGAGTTCCGCGTCGAAAGAAGTTGCCGCGGCGAAACCGACGAAGTCTCCGTCTCGTATCGCGGTCACGCCAGCGATGGTCTTCGCCGCAGCGAGATCAATCTCCTCCAGTTGCGCGCCATACGAAGAGGGACGCAGCACTTTGCCGTAGAGCATGCCCGGCCGCCGGATGTCCGAAGGATACCGATGAGCGCCAGTGACGATCTCGTTGGCGCCGACACGCGGGACGGGCGTCCCAAGGATGCGCCATTCCTTCGCTTCGAAGAGGCTGACGCCGGATGCGACTTCGCGCTGGAGCGCCTTGGAATGCTTCTCACTCGCGAGGTCCGCATAGCCGAATTGTTGACCCGCGCCGAGTCCTTCCACATTACCATCGTTAACAGAGAGCCTCTTCGCGTCGGCGTTAAACGCAGCCGCGGCGGTGTCGATCAGCAGTTGGCGCGCGGCCGCGCATCCTCTGCGAATCGCCGGGACTGACCTGGGAGTGGTCCCACTGCCCGCTGTGCCTCCGTCATCGGGAACGACGGCGGTGTCGGCCATGATGAATCGGACGCGATCGACCGGCACGCGCAGTTCCTCGGCGGCGGCCTGCGTCAGTTGAGTGCGCGAACCCTGACCGACTTCAACCTTGCTCGTCAGAACCGTGATGACGCCATCGGCCCCGATGTGAAGTCGCTGCGCCAGATTCGTGGGCCGGTTCTCCGGCGCCCGCTGGGCGAACAGGCTCGGAACGGCGACGGAAAGGACCACGCCGGCACCGAGAACCTGGACAAACTCGCGACGGCTGATTTCGAAATGATAAAACGGTCCTTCATGAAGTTCGTAACGCTCCGGCTCGGTGAGCTCCGGCTCGCGAATGGGCGTTTTCATTGGGCCTCCTTCACCGGTTGCGCGGCGCGCTGCACCGCTTTGAGGATGTTTACATACCCGCAGCACCGGCAAATATTCCCGTTCAACGCTTCGACGATTTGCGTCTGGTTCGGAGTCGGGTTGCGCTTGAGCAGCGCGACGGTCGCCAGGATCATACCAGGCACGCAGTAGCCGCACTGCATGGCGCCTTCCTTGACGAAGGCTTCCTGGACCGGATGCAGTTTCCCGTTCCGCGCCAGGCCTTCGATGGTTTCGACTTTGTGCCCTTCGACCTCCGAAATCTCTGTCTGGCAGGATCGAACCGGACTGCCATCGAGCAACACGGTGCAGGCGCGGCATTGGCCTTCGCCGCAGCCGTATTTGGTTCCCGTGAGATCCAGGTCCTCGCGCAGCACCTGGAGCAGGGTGCGCCGGGCCTCCGCGGAAATGCGCTGAGGTTTTCCGTTGAGCGTGAATTGAAAGTCGGCTTTCATTGATTCAATGCGTTAGTCGATGTGGATTCGTTCGTCACTTTAGCCGGTTGTTCTGGCGGGTAAAGAGCCAAGATTTGAACTGATGTTCGCCGTTTTGACCTCGCACAAACTGATTTCGATGCATTCGCCGACGCCGTACCGAGCCATCCTGAAATCCACGGCGCTTGCGTGGCTCATGCTGCTCGCCACAAATCCCGCGTTCGCGCAAATTCCGAAACCAACCGACGCGCCCAAGCCCATGCCTCCCGATCAAAGCGCCGCTGCGTTCAAGCTGCCGGATGGTTTTCGCATGGAGATCGTCGCCAGCGAGCCGCTCATCGCGTCGCCGTCGGCGGTGTGCTGGGACGAGCGCGGGCGGATGTTTGTCGGCGAATTGCACGGATACAATCTCGCGGGCCAGCTCGACATCGAGGAACTGAACCAGACTGGAAAGCTCGACACGCAGGTGCGCCGTGTGCAGGCCGACGAGAAATTCAAGCGCGCTGCGAAGGTCGGCACGTTCGGTGTGGTGAAATTGCTTCGTGACACCAACGGCGACGGTCGCATGGACGCGGCGGGCGTGTGGGCCACGAACCTGCCGCCGATCTACGGACTCGTGCCCGCGCGCGGCGGCATCATTGTGGCGTGCGCGCCGGACATCGTGTTCCTCGCCGATCGCGACGGCGACGGGAAAGCCGAGACGCGCGACGTGCTCTTCACCGGCTTTCCCACGGGCGAACTCGAACGCGGGATCAACGCGCCGCAGTGGGGTGCGGATGGCTGGATTTACTTCGGACGCGGTTGGGGCGGCGGAAAGATTACCGGGCCGCATCTCCCTGCGCCGGTGGAGTTGCCCGGCTCCGACTTCCGAATTCGCGCAGACGGCAGCGCCATCGAGCCGGTGACGGGCGCGACGCACACGTTCGGTTTCGCGATGACGGAGTCCGGCGATCGCTTCACGGTGAACACGACGATTCCCGGCATCTACATCGCGCCATTGCCCTGGCGTTATCTGGCGCGCAATGCCGATGCGGCCACGCCCGCGCTCGAAATTGCCACCGGCGACCGCCGCGCCTACTCGATTTCCAAGCCGCATCCGTGGCGGCAGAAGCGCGCCGATGACCCGGCCTATTTCAAATACTACCACTCCCGCTACGGCGCGGCGGAGAGCGAGGCCGACGGCTGGTTCACGGCCGCGTGCGGGCCGATGGTGTATCAGGACCGCGCGCTGCCGGGATTGCGCGGGCAATATTTCGTCTGCGAACCGGCGGGAAATCTCATCCACCGCGCGCTGATCGAAGCGGATGGTTCCGCGTTGAAAATTCACCGCGCGCCCGGGGAGGAGCAATCCGAATTCGCCGCGAGCACCGACGCGTGGAGTCATCCCATGAACCTCACCCACGGGCCGGATGGTTCGATCTGGGTCACCGACTACTACCGCGAGATCATCGAGGATTACTCGGCCATTCCGCGTCATCTTCAGCAGCAATACGGCGTCTATGCCGGCCACGACCGCGGCCGCATTTATCGCCTCACCCACCGCGACGCACCGCGCGCTCCCGCCGCCGACATGAGCACGCTCGATACGAAGGCTCTCGCCCGCGAATGCGCCAGCCCGCTCTTCTGGCGACGACAGACCGCGCAACGTCTGCTGGTTGAACGCGGCGGAAACCCCCTCATCCCAGCCTTCTCCCCCAATGGGAGAGAAGGTGACCGGAGGGCGGTTGAGGGGGAGGTTCATCGATCCAATGCGCTTCAAGAAGCAAAGAAAATTCTGCGCGAACTGCTTGCCGATAAAAACGCCGAACCATCCGCCGTCATCATTGCCTTGCGCACGCTCGACCAACTCGGCGCACTCACGCCGTCCGACGCGCAGCGGTTCATCAGCCACCCCGACGCGGCCGTTCGCATTCATGCGCTCCAACTCGCCGATCGCTGGTTCAATAAAAATGAGGGCCGGGCGCTGCTCGACGCGGCGCTGACCGCCGCGGCCGCCGAGCCGAATCCGCGCGTGCAAATTCAATTCGCCTTGAGCCTCGGCGAAGCTCGCGACCCGCGCGCTTTCGCGATGCTTGCGCGGTTCGTCCGCGAGCGGCTCGGCGTGCGCTGGATGGACGCCGCTGTGTTGTCCTCCCTGCACGGGCGTGGCCTGGAAATGCTCGGCACGCTCCTGCGCGAGCCGGGCGGCTCCGCGCCGTTCCTCCCGCCGCTCGCGCAAGCCATCGCCGCGCGCCGGGATGAATCGGAACTCGCCGGCACGCTCAGCCTCGTCATCACCGCGAAGCCGGACACGCAAGCCGGCGTGCTCGATGCGCTCGCCAGGGGCCGCAAGAACGCGCCGCGCAAGCCGCTCGCTGACAAATCCGCGCGGGCTGCCCTCGCGACTCTCGCTGCGAGTCCTCTCGCCGGAGTCCGCACCGCGGCGCGCGCGTTGGAGGACACCTTCGTCGCGACCCTGGTGGACGACGAATCGCTGGTGTCGTCCGGCCAGTTACCGCCCGTCGAACAGATCAACGACGAGACGTTCCGGAGATTCGTCACGGCTCTGGCTGGGCCGCGTGACCTGAAGCATGGACACGAAATTTTTCTACGGGCATGCGCGACGTGTCATCGCATTGGAAATGAAGGCAAAGAAATGGGACCCGACCTGCTCGGCCAGCTCGGCATGGCGGAGGAATCGTTGTTGAAGGACGTCCTGCTGCCCAACGAGCGCATCCGGCCCGGCTACGAAACCACGCTCGTGCAGATGACCGACGGCACCGCCGCCACCGGCATTTTGAAGGACGAAGGCGCGACCAGTCTCACCCTTGTGCAGTCCGGCGGCGTCGAGCAGGTGTTGTTGCGCAAAGACGTGATCGGGGTGCGCCGTCTCGCCACCTCTTTGATGCCTGCGTACGCGGAAGGATTGAAACCTTCCGATCTTGCAGACCTGCTCGCCTGGCTGCGGAGCAACCTCAAGGCGGCCGTCCCGCCTCGATAAAAGGGTAGCCGCCGACGTGAGGAGGCGGAATATTCTGCCGGTTGGCGAATGGTGTTTCCGCCTCGCCACCTCGGTGGCTACGCAAACTCCGGCGACTGTTCTGTAGGCCCGATACCCCATAGTTCTGTAGGTCAATACCCCATTGCACGGTACTGCGGCTGCGGTCAAAATTATCGGTTGAACCCTTCTGTCCGCGGGCATGAGGCGGAACGCGTTAATTGACGAGTTGCCCACTGTGGGAGGCGCTGCCGCGAGGCGACGCTTGGCTCGCTGCAAATCCTTCGCCCACGGCGCAAGTCTGGTTGTCCTCGGTCTGGGCGTTTCCGTACTGGGAGGTTGGCTATTCAATATCGATTGGCTTAAGCGCTTTCACCCCGCCTGGGCGACCATGAAAGCCAACAGCGCTTTCTGTTTCAGTCTGGCCGGATTTTCTCTTTGGTTGCTGAGTCCCAGGCGCGCCACCGCGCTGAAACTGCGCCTGGCTCAAGCCTGTGCTTTGGCCGTCACTGTAGTGGGGCTGCTCACGCTGGGAGAATATCTCTCTGGCCGGGACTTTGGAATTGACCAACTATGGATTCGGGAACGGCCGGCCAACGCGCCGCATCGCCTTCTCGTCAGGACGGCTTTTGAGACGGCCCTGAGCTTTGTGCTTCTGGGACTCGCGCTGCTCATTTTGGATGTGAAAACCAACCGTGGGCGGTGGCTCTCCCAATACCTGGTCTTGGCGACCGCGGTCATTACCCTGGCGGCTTTTGTCGGAAACTTCTATGGCATCGCCGCCGGTTACGGGATTGTTTCTCGCGCGTCGATAGCCTTTCACACCGTCGGCGCTTTGTTTTTACTGTGCCTGGGTATTCTCCTTGCCCGACCCGATCGTGGAGTCATAGTCAACTTTGCAAGCGACAACATAGGGGCTGTCCTGACGCGCCGGCTGGTGCCGGCGGCGCTTCTCCTTCCGGTGCTGGTGGGTTGGCTCTGTTTGGCGGGTGAGCAGGCGGACCTTTACGGCCCGGCCGCCAGTTCCGCGCTATTTGCCACATCCCTGCTCCTCGTTTTTGGCGGCCTTGTTTCCTGGACCACGCACACCTTGAACCGCATCGACATCGAGCGCCGGCAGGCCGTGGAGGCCCATCTGCAGTTGGCCGCTATTGTCGAATTTTCAGACGACGCCATCCTCGGCAAAAACCTGGATGGGATCATCACCAGTTGGAACCAGGGGGCTGAACGCCTGTTCGGCTACACGGCTGCGGAGGCAGTAGGCCGCCCCGTCTCGATCCTGATTCCCGCCGATCACGTCAATGAGGAGCCGGAGGTTCTCGAACGACTCCGGCGGGGAGAGCGCATTGAACTTTATGAGACTGCGCGGAGGAGAAAAGATGGAACGCTCCTGGATGTCGCGCTGACGGTTTCCCCGGTCAAAGATAGCCAGGGCAGGACTGTCGGGTCATCGCAAATCGCCCGAGACATCACCGAACGCAAGCGGGCGGAAGAAGCCCTGCGCGAAAGTGAAGCCCGACTGTCCAAAGCCAACGAAGAGCTGGAAAAGAAAGTGCAGGAACGCACCGCCAAACTGCGTGAGAGCATCACCGAGTTGGAGGCTTTTTCATACAGCCTCTCGCACGACATGCGCGCCCCATTGCGCGCCATACGAAGCTTTTCGCAAATCGTGCTAACAGAGTACGGTGAAAAAATCGGCTCAGCCGGAACGGATTTGCTCACCAAAGCGGCTGACGCCTCCGGGCGCCTCGACCGCTTGATTCAGGAAGTGCTGGCGTTCAGCAAGTTGTCTCACCAGGAAATCAAACTTGAAACCGTGGAGGTGGAAAAGCTCATCCACCGGACGATCCACGAACGGCCGGAATTCCAGCCGTCCGACGCTGACATTGAGATTCAAAGCCCCCTCCTTCCCGTGCGGGGGCATGAAGCCTCTTTGACCCAATGCGTCACCAATTTGCTGGACAACGGGGTGAAGTTTGTGGAGCGAGGCGTGCGACCGCGGATTTTAGTGAGGAGCGAGGCGCGTGGCAACGAGGTGCGACTTTGGTTTGAGGACAACGGCATCGGCATTGATAAAGACTCGCAGGCGCGCCTGTTTGGAATATTTCAACAGTTGCATCCGTCCAAGGCCTATCCTGGGACAGGCATCGGACTGGCCATTGTGCGCAAAGCAGCCGAGCGCATGAATGGCACGGTGGGAGTGGAATCCGAACCTGGAAAGGGCAGCCACTTTTGGCTGCAGTTACCGCGAGGGGTTTAGTTAATGAACCAGTTCCCGATTCTTTACGTAGAGGACAACGAGGACGATGTTTTGCTTTTGCGATTCGCTTTCAAGCGGGCGGACATTCTGAATCCGCTCCACTTCGCGCAAGATGGGCAGGAAGCGATTGATTATCTGGCGGGAGCGGGAAAGTTCTCCGATCGCGCGAAATATCCAATCCCGTCGCTCGTGCTCCTCGATTTGAAGCTGCCCAAGAAAATGGGGATGGAGGTCCTGCACTGGATTCGCGAAGAGTCGAGTGTGAGAAAGCTGCCCGTCGTCATCCTCTCTGCCTCGGCGCAAAAGTCCGATGTGGATCGATGCTATGAGTTTGGCGCCAACGCATTTTTGGTCAAACCGTCCGATGCAGATGGCCTGGCGGACATGTGCCGGGCGCTCAAACACTTTTGGCTGACTTACAATATCTTTCCCCCGGAGTGCGTGGAAGCGCCAAAGCCGATTCAGTAGCCGCAAAGCTCCTCGCCGCTTTGAAGCCATTCTGTCTCAGGAAGGTAGCCGCCGACGTGAGGAGACGGATATTCTGCGGATTTGGTGAAGGGTCTTTCCGCCGCGTCACCTCGGCAGCTACACAAAGCCCCGGCGAAGCGGCGCAAACGCCGCGCTCCGGAGCGCGGGCCAACCGCAAAGCGGTTCTTCGAAACGCAAGTTTCGGAAACCGATTCTGGCTGCCGCAGACAAGCACAGAGTCGGTCAGTTCGAGCTGGATTTGGCGACGGACGGCATCGGCACTTGACACCTACCGCGTGACGCGATTTGATCCGAGGACCGGGAATCGAACGCTGCTGGACCCGTCAGTTATGAATGGGACGACTTTCACACCCTTGTCACCGGATACCGAGGATTGGGTTTATGAGGCTCAAAGAAATTAAGACGTTGTTCGTTTCACGACAGCTTGAAACCCTCTGTTGAATCGCTATTCTGAGACAACGACGGGTCGCCCCCGTAGCTCAAATGGATAGAGCGTCCGCCTCCTAAGCGGATGATCCCGGTTCAATTCCGGGCGGGAGCACCACTACGATTCGCAAGGACGAACCGGGACTCGACTCTGATACCGCAAATCCTGTTCGCGAGCGCGCCTCGGGCGCCTTTGACACACAACAATGGATGGGGTTCGAAGAGTTGATTAGAACAGTTTGCCGATGGCGATGCCGAGCACACTGAGCGGCCCCTGGTCCTCTAATCCTTCCGTGGCAGTGTCCAGTTTTTGCAGCGAGAGCCTGGCATTCTTGTAGAGGCTTTCGTCGTTGATCAGTTTGCCGACCGAACCCTGGCCCTGATTGATCTTCTGGAAGATTTCTTTGAGATTGGTCATGGCGGTGGTGGCCTCCTTGTAGAGCGCGTCGTCCTTGGCCAGTTTGCCGAGCGTGCCTTTGCCTTCGTTAATTTCCGCCACGATATTCTGAGCGCGAGCAACGGCGCGTTTGATATCGGAGGTGGTGTCGTTCAAATTCGTGACCGCCGCCAATGCCGAGGTGTAAAGGTTGTCTTCGCTGATCAGCTTGCCGACGGTGCCTTTGCCTTCCGCAATCTGCGTGGAAATGGTTTTCATATTGCTAAGGATGGCGGTGAGACGCGGGGTGTTGTCCTTGAGGAAATCGGCCAACGGCCCAAGCAGGTTTTGAATGCTGTCGCCCGAGAGGCTCTTGGTAGCGTTTTCCACGCCCGTCGCCACGTTTTCGAGTTTGACCATCAGCGCGTTGAGGTCAGGCTGTTCCGCGCTTTCGATCAGGGCGCCGTTTACGGCTCTGGGCGCCGAAGCGGAGCCGAAGCCGATGGAGACAAAATTCTGCCCCATCAATCCGGCGAATTTGATCATCGCTTTGCTGTCGGTCTTTACGCTGGAGGCGCGGTCCAATTTCAGCGTCACGTCCACTTTGTTTTCCTTGAGATCGATCTTCTCGACGCGGCCGATTTGCACGCCGGCCATTTTGACCGGATCGCCTTCCTTGAGCTCCTGCACGGTGTTGAACAGGGCGCGGATGCGGATGCCGCGCTTGAAGAAATCGAAGCTGCCGAGCATTTCCATGAGGAGAACCGCGGCGATGAACGCGAGGGCAAAAAAGATTCCCAGCCGGGTTTCGAGTGTGTCTTTCATAACGGTGTCCTTTCTTTGTTGTGGTTAAAATCTGCAGTTAAGAATTTTTGGATCTGCGGATGCGGGTTGCTCCTCACTTCCGCGGGTTTGCCAACCGTCAGGATTTGGCCGTCGGCCATCAGTGCGATCCGGTCGGCAATGCCAAACGCCAGGTCGCGGTCGTGCGTGACCACGATTGAAGTGACGCGGATGCGCCGGTTCAGCTTGATGACTTCGTCGCCAATGGTCACGGCCATCAGCGGGTCAAGCTCGCTGGTCGGCTCGTCATAGAGAATCAGTTGCGGTTCGATGACCAAGGCGCGCGCGATGGCCACACGCTTTTTCATGCCGCCGGAGAGTTCGCTCGGAGAACGGTTCTCCTGGCCTCTCAGCCCGACGATCTCGAGTTTCTCCGTAACAATGCGCGCGATTTCATCCGGCGCCTGCAAGCGATGTTCGGACAGGTAAAGACCGACATTTTCGCCGACCGTGAGCGAGTTGAACAAGGCGCCGGACTGAAACACCATCGCCATCCGATATTTGTCCATCACGCCGGGCGACTGAATCGATTCGCCTTCGATCAGAATTTCGCCTTCGTCAGGCGTTTCCAGGCCGATGATGTGTTTGAGCAAAACGCTTTTGCCGCTGCCGCTTGGGCCCATCACGACAAAAATTTCTCCGCGATCCACCTCAAAGCTCAAACCTTTGAGCACGGGCTGGCCGAGGAAACTGCGGCGCAGTCCCCGGACGGTGACGCGCACGCCTTGCTGGGTGGTAACCGGGGCATTCATCAATCCAGATACATCAGGAAACGCGTCACAAAGTAGTCGAGGATCAAGATGAGAACGATGGAGTTGACCACGGCCTTGGTCACGGAACGGCCGATGCCACGGGGGCCGCCGATGGTTTGGAGCCCCTGGTGGCACGAAACCACGCCGATGACCACGGCAAAAATAAAGCTTTTGAACAGCCCATTCACCACTTTCCCGAGGTCCACGAGTTCACGCAGGTTGCTGAAGTAAGCCTGGAAACTAATGCCGATTTGATTGTTGTAAACCGCCACCAGCGCGCCGCCCATCCATCCGACCATGATGGAAAAAACCACCAGGATCGGCAGGGCGCAACTGATCGCCACCAGCCGCGGCAGCACAAGATAATGGACCGGGTTGATGTTCATCGTGCGCAAGGCGTCGATTTCCTGATAGACTCGCATCGACCCGATTTCAGCCGCCATGGCCGAACCGATGCGACCGGCAATAAGGATGGACATCATCACGGGCGCCAGTTCCTTGCAGATCGCGTTGCCCACAATGCCGCCGATGTACCCGGAGAGGCCGCGTTCGGCGAGCAGCGGGCCGGTTTGCAGAGCAATCACACCGCCGATGAACAGCGACAGGATGCAGGCCATCAGCAGGCTGGCATTGCCGATTTCGAACAGTTGGTCGTAAACTTTGTGGCGGTGGCGCCAGGTCAACGGCAAAGCCTGCAAGGTGCGCCAGAGGAGCGCCAGCATCTCGCCAATGTTCTGAAACATAACTCAAGGTTCACGCCGGGCCACCGGCGGCTTCCTGGTCTTAAACACCGGAACGTAGAACATCCGCAGCCGTTTGCCTTCAGGGCCGGATTGATACTGGATAAGCCCAAATAAGAGCGAGCACTTTCTGGTCTCCGGCGTGGTGTGGAGTCGATACAGGTTCCAGAGAAAAGACTGGCTGCTCGCGCCGGTCTTGGCGCTTTTTTCGGAGCGCCAGATGGACCAGAGCGGCGAGTAATTTCGCTCGATGCCTTTGTTGTTCGGCAACAGCGGTTCCAGCGGAGCGATCAATTGCAGCCGTTCGTTGCCGTCGCGGTCGCGTTTCGCAGTAAACAGCGGCCAAAGGTCGGTGCGTTGCAAGGCAGCGCCGGTTCCCTCGTTTTTTTCAACCAGATCCGAATAAAGGAAGAACAGAATGCGCGTCCGCTCGCGGTCCAGCGGTGGCGCATGGGCGCGACTGTATTTGTAGAGCGGCCAGAGAAAAAAGTCGCTCTCCAGTATCGGGGTTTTCGCGTGGCTGAACAACGGCCAGACGCGATTGGCGGTTTTCCCTTCTCCACGCGCAAAAACAATCAGCGGCCAGGGCGCGCCCACTTCGCGGTATTTTTTCGCCCGATCATCCGTGAGGGTCAGACCGAACGGCCAGGGTAACGTGGTTGAGTCCCGCTGCGGAGAACGCAGGCGACTGTAAAGCGGCAGCAATGCCTGGTGATGTTCTGGATTTTCAGCGCCGATGCGGAGTTTTTGGTCGAAGAAAACCGGCCAGAGCGCGAAAAACTTTTTGTGCCCACCGATGGTTTGCACTTCGCCATCGCGGTCGGTTCGCGTAGTCATGTCTTTGTGTTCGTATCCCGCCAGCGGCCAGAACTGCCAGCCCTGCAGCGCGTCGCCATGGCGGAGGTGGAAGAACGGATAGAGCCAATTGTCCGTGACGACATCCTTCCTGCGCGATTGGCCATAAAGCGGAAACAAAACAAATCGAATCTCGTCCCGGAACAACCGGTTCTCCAGGCGCCCGTAAAATGGAACCAACGCCGTGTAGTTCAGGCCAGGGTCTGGAGAGCGTTGTTGGAAGTAAATCGGAAACAACGTGAAACGTTTTTGGGTGTTCTCTTGCTGGTTTTGTCCCCCCGAGAGGCTGAACAATTGAAAAAATTGAAAGCGATATTCCGTTCCGAACCGGGCACAAGTTAACAGCGGGTAGGCCAGATCGAATTCCTCCGCATCGGCGCCCTCATCGAAGGTGTGGGAAAACAATGGAGGGAAGGCCCATTGCGTCTGCGCCTCGCGCTGCTCGTAACTCACCAGCGGGCCTATGGCCTCCAAACGCCGACCGGGAGCAAGAGTCAGTTTGAACTCGTGAATCAGCGGGCCGCTCTCCCATTCAGCCGAATGACCCCGCGGGGAGATGAGCATGAAGACACAAATGCCAACGGCGATCAAACGTTTGGTGAGCGGCCTGTGTTCAAGGCCATGCTCCATTTGCGGAAAGCAGGAACGACCCGGGATCAAGCTTCGCAAGATCAATTTGACAATAAGGGGAAGATCAAGGCGCTTCGGCTGAATATTCATTCCGATAACGTTAGAGCCCGGTTTTCGACCTGGAAAATTGCGATTTATTGTTAGGTTTTAATTAAAGTTTGACTTTCAATTACCGTTTACATAGCTTATCAGCATACTTGAGGTTTTTACCTCGGTTCCTCCCGACCCAGTGTCGATTGTGCATTGTCGTCACTGGGTTTCTTATTGCCCAGAACCCAACCGCGGTGGCTCAGCAGGTTCAAAATCGCCGGCAGGAAAGTCAACGCGGCGACCATGCAGGTGGTGGTGCCGACGGCCATCACGCAGCCCAGACTGGCGATGCCCTGGTGCTTGGCCAACATGAGACTGCCAAAGCCGACGATCGTGGTCAGCGCTGATACGAAGACCGCTTTGCCCGTGCTCTTGGCGAGGATGCTCGGCTTTCGTTCTTCGGCAAAGCGATTGAGAATATGAATGCCGCTCGTCACGCCAATGCCGATGACCAATGGCAGCGTCATGATGTTAGCCGGATTAAACGGAATGTCGAACCACCCCATGAAACCGACCATCCAGATGGTGCCGACGCCGACCGGCAGCAGTGAAAGGATCACGCAAGTTGTCGAACGGAAATGAACGAACACCAGGAAGGCAATGGCCGCCAGCGAATACCAGGCAGCTTGTTCATAGCTGTTCTTGAGCAGTGTGGTGTATTCCAGGAGTTGTACGGGGGTGCCTGTGATAATCGGCGTGCCTGTGTTGCGCGGGTCAAGGGCGTTGCGCAACTGGTTTACGAATTCCTCCTGGTTTTGCCGTTGCCACACATCTTTCTTTGGATAGACCTGCAGCAGAAACAAATCGCCGGATTTGCTCACGAAACGATGCCGCAACGCGGGCGGCAAATCCTCCGCTCGCAGTGGACCCCGGTTGTCCTGGGTCTTGAGCGCGCCGAAAGTTTCCCGGATGTCATTGAACAGCGCCAGTTGAAACGCCGCCAGTTTCTTTGCGGCCAGTTGCGGATCCTCCAACATCCGCCTCCGTAGTTGGGTGATGGCTCGATCCAATAATTTGAAATTATCAAGCACTTCTTTGTTCTCTTCGTTTCCCGAGCCATCGTTTTCCTTTTCAATGTCGGTCGTCGCAAAGCCGACGTAGCCCTGGAGATACCACAAGGTGGCGCTCAACTCCGGAACGTTCACCGGCTCGTCATCCAACTCGGCAAATCGAATCGGAGCCAGTTCCTCTTTGACTTCGCCGACCAGACCCAGTTTGCCGGCCTGGTCTTCGGTCAGATACCGCGCCATCGAATCCACGCTCCCGACGGCGGTCAGGTTGGTGATTTTTGCCTCCAGCGCGAGTGCCTCCGGCAGCGACTTGGCGATGACCGCGCAGTAGAGCACCGATTGATTGGCCGAATCGATCAGCTTTTGCTCAAACACAACCGCCGGCAAATCTTTCGACTGCATGTGCAGCAGGTTGTAATCAAAAGGCACACGACCGGCTTTCACCAGTGACACCAAACACAATCCGGCGGTGATCCCCGTGACCAGCAGCGGACGCTCGAGCCACATTTTCTCGAGGCGGGCACGCTTCTCGATTTCCCGCGGAAACGTGTGATCCAGCACGTTCTGCCGGCCGCGCAGCAGCAACAAGGGCAGGAGCGTCATCATCGGAACAAGGCAGATCAGCAGACCGCCGCCACTGATGATGCCCATTTCCCGAATTCCTTTGAAATCAGTAAGGGCCATGGCCAGAAACGCGCCCGCCGTGGTGAAGCATCCCGTGAAAATTCCCTGCCCGGTATAAACCACTGCTTTTCCCAACGCCTGTGGTTCTGTTTTGCCCTGGCGCAATTCCTCCTCGTAGCGCGTGACCAGGTGCACGCCAAAATCGATCGCCAGCCCCACGAGCATCGGCAAAAACGTGATCGTGAGGATATTCAGGTGCCCGATCACCAGCGTCGCAAAAGCCATCGTGTAAGCCAGCCCGACAATCAAACAGATCGTCGCTTTGATGGGCCGTCCCGACTCGTTGTAGCCGTAAACGAAGATGAGCGCGACGAGGACCAAAGACACAATCGTGGCCACGACGGTGTCGTGCTGCGACTGCGCCATCTCATCGTATTCCAGCACCGGTTCACCCGTGATGCCCACATTGATACCGGGCACTTCGGCTTTGGTTTGCGCCACCAGTTCGCGCAACCGCTGCACGGCCTTGTCATTCAAGTCATCTCTCCGGGGGCGGGCCGTGACGATGTAAATGCGACCATCGGCGAACGTGACATAGATTTGCTGCTCGGCCTCCTTGCCCGCGTTAAACAACGCCGTCAGGCCGGGCGATGGCGGCGTGCCCGGGCGCTGCAGGCTGTCGGAAGCCTGTGAGATGATTCGTTCCATTGCCGGCAGCGCTTTGGCCAGCGCTCTGTTCTCCGCGTTTTCTTCGCGCCTGGCGGTGCCAAACTGGTGATTGACCAGACGAAATAGCGAATTGAGGTTGGTCGCCTGAACAAATTGCTGAATAAACGGCCGGTAATCGCGCAATGTTTGCAGGAGTTCCTTCAAGTCCTTTTCCGGGAAAAACAACAGCGCCTTGTCCCCCAGCATGGTGACGTCGTTGTTATAAATAACATCGGTGAACAGGTTCGTTTCCTGAATCAGCCGTTCCCCAAGTCGCTCTACAAACTGCCGGTTTTTCTCCGTGTCTTCGCTCTCGACCACCGCCACGAGTTCGTCCTGGGCCAGAAACTCCTTTTTGTAGCGCAGATAATTCTTGTGATACTGCTTCTCGGCGCCCACCAGGTCATCGCGGCTGGTGTCGAACTGTATCTTCGGCTTCACCGCCGTGACGAATAGGGAGGCAATGAAGAGCAGAAGCTGCGGATAAAAAAACAGCCGCGGATAGCGATAGACGGCATTCGACAACCAGCGCAGCACACGAACGGCAAGTGAATCGGAAGTCGGGTTCATGGGTGCTCGCAACTGCCGATGATTTCAGCAGCCGGCGCCGCTCGAAAATTCGGCGTTCGTATACACTTCCTTCACGTCGTCGTGCTCCTCCAGTGTCTCGATCAGCCTGTTGACGGTTGACGCGTCGTGCTCGCTGATCGGCGCCGTCACCGCCGGCAGCCAGGTCACTTCCGCCGCCGCGCACTTGATGCCTTTGGTTTCAATTTGCCGGTGCACCTCCTCCAGGTTCGTGGGAGCAGTAACGATTTCGTAACCTTCCGGCTCCGCTTTGAAATCCTCCGCGCCGGCATCCAGCGCCAGTTCCATCAGCCGGTCTTCGTCGGCTGCTTCACGCGAAACGATAATCAGGCCTTTACGCTGGAACAACCGGCTCACCGAACCCGACGCCGCAATGCTGCCGCCGTTTTTGGCGAGCAAACTCCTGATCTCCGCCGCGGTGCGGTTCCGATTGTCCGTGCTCAATTCCACCAGCATCGCGACGCCGAGTGGGCCGTAAATCTCATAAGTCAGGTCCTCAAAATTCGCCGTTTCACCGCCGCCGGTCCCTTTCCTGATCGCCCGCTCGATGTTGTCCGACGGCATGTTCGCCGTGCGGCACTTGAGCAGCACCATGCGCAGGCGCGGGTTCATGTCGGCGTCAGCGCCGCCCAGTTTGGCGGCAACACTGAGCTCGCGCGACAGTTTGGCGAAGATGCGCGCCCGCTTGGCGTCAATGGCCCCTTTGAAATGCTTGACCTTCGCCCATTTGCTGTGTCCCGCCATTTTTTCCAATTGTTAAAGCGTTACGTCGGGTGGCACGCCTCACGTTGTGACGTTTTAACGATGCAACGATTCAACGTTTCAACGCGCCTGTTCGACAAACACCGCCGTCCCATAACACAATACTTCAGTGATCCCCGTCGCAATCTCCGTCGCGTCATAACGAACCCCGATGACCGCGTTGGCGCCGAGTTCTCCCGCATGGGTCAGCATCTCGCGAAACGCGTCGTCGCGGGTCCGTTCGCACAGGTTCGTGTAAAGCGTAATGTTGCCACCGAACAGACTTTGAATCCCCGCGCCGATGTTCCCGACGATCGACCGCGACCGCACGATGATGCCGCGCACCACGCCAAACGATTTGGTGATGCGGTACCCGGGCAAATCGAAAGCCGTCGTTGTCAACGGATGGGTCTGGCTCATAAACGGTGAGCGGATTGAACACGAAACCAGCGGGAAGCAGAAGTAGAAACTTTCGGTAGGCTTTGGCAAGAAAGGTGAAGGAGAACAGAAACCGGTTGCGGGTGCAAGGCTTTGCTACTTATCCACGCCTGGTGAGAGCGTTCAAGCAAACAAATCTATGATCGGTTTGCCTTCGCCGTCGCGCGTCACGTAGAACGGGCGCTTCTCGATTTCGTAAGACAGTCTGGGAGAAATTCCCATGACCCTCAACATGGAGGCGTGCAGGTCCTCGATCACAACGCGCTTCTCAATCGTCTTGAACGGACGCTCGTCCGCCGTCAGGCCGTGCAGATAACCCTTCTTGATCCCGCCGCCGAAGAGCAGCACGCAGCCGGCGTCCGTGAAATGTCGGTGCATGCCGTAGTTTTTTTCGTCGTTGACCACGTCCGGCACTTCCACCTGATCTTTGACTTTCTTGTCCGGTTTGCCTTCGATCAGCGCGTCGCGGCTGAACTCACTGGCCAGAACGATCAACGTCCGGTTCAGCAAACCGCGCTCCTCCAGATCGAGGACGAGCTGGGCCACCGGCGCATCGATCGACTTTTTCATGTTCGCCATTTTCTCGTGGCCGTGCTCGTGTGTGTCCCAGTTGAGAAACGGGATGTATTCGGTGGTCACCTCGAGGTAGCGCGCGCCGACCTCGGCCAGCCGCCGCGCCAGCAAACAACCGAGTCCAAACCGGCCGATCGTTGCCGCTTCATAGCTCCCGGAACGATCGATCGCCGCGTCGAAACGTCTGGCCGGCTTGTAGTCGGGGACGTATTTGCGGACGTTCTCCATCGGTTCCAGCGACAGGTCGAAGGCCTTTGCCGCCGGTGAACTGAGCAGGCGGTGCGCGTTGTCGAGCGAACGGAGCAGCGATTCCTTCTGGTAATCGCTTCCGAACTCCCCCACCGGACTCCGCCCGAGCAGCTTCTTGTAAAACTTGTTCCGCTCCTCGAAACGGGACGGGCTCATTCCCGCCGGCGGACGAACCGCGTCGGCGGCCTGTTCCGGATACGGAATGTTGAACGGACCGTGTTCACTCCCCAGGAACCCCGCCGTCGTGAACGCCTTGAGTTCCTCGCCTTCGCCCAGGTCGAAGCGCTGGTGTAGCTGCGAATCAACGTGCCGCGGTCCATCACGGCGGCGATCTTTTCCAGACCGGCGGTAAACTTGATGTTATCGACAGCCGTGTCGATCGTCGGGAATGTGCTGAACATTTCGGCCGATTTCATGCCGCGCTCAAACGGCGTGTAGCGTTTCGGATCAAATGTCTCCGTGTGCGCCATGCCGCCGGCCAGCCAGAGCACAATCAACGTGTCGGCGGTCGGTTTGATCTTTTCCTGGGTTTCGGCCGCGAGCAGTGCGCGCGGATAACCCGCAGCCAGCGCCGACAGCGTGGCCGCGCCGGCCGTCTTCATAAAATCACGTCGGTTCGTTTTCATAGGCATCACCTCAATAAATCAATTGAAACTCGGGCAACATCGTCATTGCCCACAACAAATCCTCCACGCCTTCCCTTTTCACCGGTGTGCCGACCATTTCTTCTGCGAGGCGCAATTCTTCTTTCGTCGGCTGCCGCGCCAGCGCCCGCTCATAAAGCGTGACGATCAGATCGCGATTCGATTTCGACAGCTCCTGGACTATGTGTTCGGCGCCCCGTTCGAGCAGACCCGCCAGCGTCGCGCCGTTCATCATCTCCAGCGCCTGCAGCGTGGTCGCGGTCGAAGAGCGGCTGGTCACGACCTGCTCGCGATTCGGCCGTCCGAGCGCGGTCAGGAGCGGATCGCTGTTCACCAGCGCGGCGCGCACTTGCCCGCGCAGCGCGGCGGCGGCCAAAACCGACGTAAATTTCCTTCCTAACACCCACGGCGCCATGTCCACGTTTCCCAATTCGGCCGCCGACTGCCAACCGCTCGCATCGAATTCCGGCTTTTCCCAACCGTCCGCTTTGGTTGCGGACCAGAGCCAGGTTTTATCCGTGGCAACGTCCATGACTTTCTCCTCCGGTTTGCCATTCGTGGTCTGACGTATCCACGCGTAAAGGATCAGTCCTGCTGGATTGGACTGGTTCGTGGATTTGTCGTCGGATTTGGCCGCAGCATTTACGCCCTGGACGGCAAAAAGATTCCGGCCTTTGACGAGGTGCGAACGGATATCCACCAGTTTCGGTTTGTTGTAGTCGCTGCTGGAAGTCACTTCTTTGCCGTTGATGAACAGTTTGAAGCTGTTATCGCAAGTCGCGACCGCCACCGCTTCGGTCGGCGTCTCCGGCAGGTTGACCTCCTTACGCCAGTAGAGCGTCAGCGCTTCGGTCTTCTCCGCGGCGCCAGCATCTTTCCAAATCCATTTCGGTTCGACGGCCAACCGGCCCAACTGCGGATCGGCAATCGAATAATCAACCTGCACCGCGGGCTGCTCGTGCCACACGCCCGTCACCGCGGCCAGCGCGTCGAGGAACTGCTCGCCGGACAACCGGCGCAGGACCGGTCCGCGGAAAATAAATTCTTTGCTCGCTTGTTCGGTCATCGGGACCGCGGGCAATTGATAAGCCTGCGAGGTCAGGATCAACCCAATCGTATGTTTGAGGTTATAGCCATTGTCCGCGAGGTCCGCGGCGAGCCAGTCGAGCAGGTCCTGGTTCCACGCCGCGTTGTCCATTTCGTCCGTCGGCTCGATCAATCCGCGGCCCATGAACCTCGCCCAGAGTCGATTCACGATCGTGCGCGTCAGCCGCCCGTCTTTCTTCGACGTGACGAGCCCGGCGAGTTCCTTCAGCCGCTCCGGCTTCTCCGCTTTGGGATCAATGTCACCCAGCTCCGGATAAATGAACTTCGTTTTCGCGAACTGGCCGGTCGGCTTGTCGCAGTGCACCATCTCCAACGGCTGATCCGAGAATATGCCGGCCAGTCCATACGAATCTGACAGCATCCAGTCGTTGATGAAACTGTCGTGGCAGGAGGCGCACTTCAGGTTGACG
>QHNT01000241.1 GCA_003218515.1 Verrucomicrobiota bacterium
CGAGGCCGAACCGAGTTCGCGGGACGCTACGGCTCGCGCTTTCGCCTCCCCCAGCCTCGACGCACAGAGTCGCCCCCGTACGCTTTGGGTTCGGCTACATGACTCTCGACCAATTGCCATGATTAACTCTTTTCAGTTAACTAGAACCAGCCAAGCTTTGCTTGGCGCTTTCCGGATAGACACAGATTCGGGAATTCGAGACCTGACGCGCCGTGCAGCTCTTTAAGACGGCGTGTCCCGATGTTTGAAAGGAGGTAATAGAACCAAAAGTCTAAGCCGTGTTTATGCAGTTGGATGGTTGGACCGCCCTCACCCTGTCGATGCAGCCCATCAGCAGATCACACCGCAAGATTTCATCGAACACAGCATCGTCGAGAACATTTCCTCGGATCATCATCACGTCTACAGTTGGTTCAATGCCCCAAATCAGAATACGCGTCAGAATTGCGACATTCGTATTCCGCTTGCTGAACACGTTCTGGCGCCTATCCTTGAGCTCCCGTGAATACGTTCGAAAAGCACTTCCGCGACTTCCCAGCGTTCATTGAAAGGATTCTGGCGTGGGGGCCGGACTTTCTCGTTCCAGTTGCCAAGAAAGGCTGCAAGCTGATCAAAACCGTCGAGCATTTACCCCAGCTTCGCAAGGCGCGAGACTTGATCAAGTACCGCACTTTCTTCGAACTTGCTGATCAGCCGATTCAACGAAAGAAGGTGGCGGTTGTGGATGACGCAACCCAATACGGCGCGACACTTCAAGAATACCGACGGTTTTTCGAGAACCTTGGAGCAACCGTACGCACCTTTTCGTTTGTCGGTCACGAGGATCTGTTCAGCGGAACACGGTGGAACGAAGATCCCCTCGCCGAAATCGCCAAACCACTAGCCGAACCAGTTTATCAAGAATACATACTGGAGCAGTCGTATCACCTGCTCAAGTCCGGACACCACTACGACCTCGACCACTTGATTTTCGAACTCAAGCTGTCGGCCGAGAAGTTCGACCGTTTGTTGAGCCGCCTGAAGACACACGGCGAGGTTCTTTTCGTGGAGGATTATTTTATCCAAACAGGAACGAAGCGCTTTAGCCTAAACCAACCTCTATTCTTTGGAAAGATTCCTTTCCTCCAAGGCGCTCCAATTACTCTTGGTGCCATCCGCAAGGTCAAATTTGCATACGAACAGAAGTCGCAAACGTTATGCTTCAGCCCTCTCGTGTTTCCGACATGGGACTATCGGCACGCGGAGGTTGGCAGTGCCATCTTTCGGCACGTTCCATTCGGCCTGCCCTACAAACTACCGGATTTCTTGGACCGGCGGAACTGGAGCGCTCTTCTGCGCACGTACTACAACGCGTACTTCACTTGCGTAGTCTCTTTCGCGAAGGCATTCGCTCAAGCTGCCTTAGCCGACAGCGGACTAGCACCCGTCTGGCGTAAACCGAAAAAAGCGAAATATCGCATCTTCGCAGACGTAATTGACGATTTGAGGACTTGCTATCAGAGAGCAGTCCAAAAGTCCAGGTCACGCGTCGGCGTGCACTATTACATTTCTTACGACTCACTTTTCCGAAAATGCCTCGATCCGATTTCCCTCTCCGAGGACCTGGACTACTACTGCGATCTTGGGGCCATCGTGCCTGAAATCTTTCGTCACAATGGGTGCCTGCTGCGTGGTTGTCGGACCGGCGAAGCGAACGCGGATTACAACTGGAAGCGCACGCAGGTTCTGATCCCTCTCGCCATTGATCAGCTTCGTACAGAACTTAACATTCGGGAAAAGGAGGTCGAACCGACCTTGTTGAACAAGGTGCTCGCCAATTTTGTTTTTGACTATCCGAGTGAGGCTAACCATGAGCTTCACTGTCTGGTTGGCGAACCTTTCACCTATGGTACGTTGGTACGTGCCTATCACCGACACCGTGCTCCGAACAAGCCAAGCATCTACAACTCGGAGACCATTTCGCCGTATTACGAATGGGACCCTAAAAAGAGGGCTTTTCGTGTTAAGGATCGGCGGCGAGTCCTCAAACAGATCGCCACAACATTCGATGACCGGCAAGAAATTCCTTACTCGGAAATCGTGACGTATTTCAGACTGCTCGCAAGAATCTACCTCTTCTACTTCAAATCTACGGCCTCGGGTAGGAGCAGAAACCCGGTTGATGTGCTCAACATGCTTTCCATTTGCCGAGAGGAAAACTGCCTCTACAGCCATTTGCTTTACAACATACGCACTTCCCTGGAGGACTTCGGGGCATACGTTGATGCGTCTGGACCTGAACGCCTGAGGCATTTGGTGTCCTCTAAGACGAACGTGAAATCCGCTCTGGACAAGGTTCAATTGGCGAGGCGACTCAATGACACACTTACAGAAATTGAAGCGAGATTTGGCCGCCAAGTCGAATTCGTGAAGGCCGTCGACCACATGAAGAAAAACCAAATCTCCTTCAGCGGTATGTTCCAGACGACCTTAAGGCAAGTGAATCAATTGGCCGTTCTCCATTTGATCCTCATAAACCTTTGTTCGTTGGCCGAAAGGCAGGATCCGCAGTTCGCGGATGAACTTAGGGCGTTGGAGTGTCACCAGGTGTTGACTGGTCATGGAATCTCCTTGCCGGAAAGCCTTCCGGCCTTCGTGCGCAATGCTGAACAACAGAGAATAGTGATCAATGCGACTTATGATGCCGTGATCGCCCTGTTCGACGCCCTTCCCCGGGAAGAGCCGATGCTAGCCGCGCGACTACTCAACGACGCGCGTCAACGCGCAAAGAACGTCGCGACGAGTTACGTGTACAAAGCAAAGCTTGTCCAAATTGCCCTGCTTTACGTTGATCTCTCCGGTCTCCGTAACATACCTGAACCGAAGGAAGAGGTCATGTCGCGTTACTACCAAACAGTTGAGCAGAATTTGCATCGGAGGGGAGGAAAGAAGCTGTATGGTGGGTCGGGCGGAGATGACATGTTCACCATATTGTTCACTGAAGCCCTTCCCGCGCTCCAGTGCGCAAAAGACATTAAGAAGGATTTCAGCGAGGATTTGTTTTTGCACTCCAGCAAGTGCGACATCAAATTTGGCTTATCGTTTGTGGTTTTTGATGGCGAGCGAAAGGAGGAGCAGATAGTTAAGTGTTGGGGCAATGCAAAAGACTGTTGTGAGTTCAAAGGGCAGTCGTTCCGCAATCGCGGCAATCTGTTGATCTCGCAGGATACTTTGGATGCTTTCAAGAAACTCACTGGCGTCAAAATCGAAAGATTCGTTCAAGTTCCAAACGAACGCCTGAAGAGTGGCTCACAGCTATTTCAGTTCGTCGAAATAGCGCCCATGCCGGCTGCTGAGTGAGATTATCCTTCGCTTGCCACGTCGTGGCATTAGTAAAGGAATCATGGGAGACGTCGTGTCTGCACCACGGAACGCCACCCTCCTTTCGCGTTGACATCAAAGGGGCAGGCGCAACACCGTTTAAGCGTCACTGACCGGACGTTCAGCGCCGATGCGAATATGATGTGAACAAGAAAAAATAACTTTGCGTGTTGACCGGAACGACAAAACCGAATCATGCCGCCCAAGCTGAAAATTGACGAAGCCAAAGCCGCCTTGCTGAACCTGTTGCAGAAGAAGTCCGTGTTTCACGGTGACTTCACGCTCTCTTCGGGCGCCAAGAGTAATTACTACATTGATTGCCGGCTCACCACGTTCGATCCCGAAGGCGCCTGGCTGGTCGGGCAGTTGATGCACTCGCTCATCCGCAATGAACAGACCGCCCGAAAAGTGAATGTAGTCGCGGTGGGCGGGCTGACGATGGGGGCCGATCCCGTCGCGCTGGCCGTCGGGATGTATTCGCAGTGGGCCAAGGACGCCTCGCCCTTGCAGGTATTCTCGGTTCGCAAATCACCCAAAGCCCATGGCCAGACGAAATTGATCGAAGGGAATTTCAAGAAAAGCGATACGGTTGTGGTCATTGACGATGTCGTCACCCGCGGCGAGTCAACCATCGCCGCCATCAACGCGATTGAGAAGGAAGGCGGCACGGTCGCGTTTGTCGCCGTGCTGGTGGATCGCCAGGAAGGCGGGCGCGAGAAGATCGAGGCAATGGGACATCCGGTCTTTGCTCTGTTCACGAAGGGCGAACTGCTGATAGGCCATAACCCATCACGTCGAAGAGCGGATTGCGCGGTTGGCTGAACCCGTGCGGGAAGGCCGGCATGAAGAGAACCTCGATCGGGCGTCCGCGAATGCGGTGCGCTGGCCCAGGACTGGTCTTCTTCACACCGAAAAACGTTTTCCGGGCGAAGAATCGAGGAATCGTTCCAGGTGTTTCCGGCCGTAGGCCAGGTAATCCACGTCCAGCGTCGATAGCGCGGCCTGGAGAAAGCCCCACATCGCTTCGCGCATGTCGGAGGCCAGCCGCATCAGGCGCAGCCGCCGCAAGTGATCGGGTCGGTCCTGGCCAAAGTAGAGCGTAAGCAAAGTCCGTTCGTGCTCATCGTTGAATTCATTGTTCACTGCGAGGTTGCCGAGGTCGAAGAAGCGGTCGCCCATGCCGCCGTATTCCCAGTCGATGATGCGCACTGCTGTGCCGTCGTCGATGAGGTTGGCCGCCAACAGGTCGTTGTGGCAGGGGCAGGGTGGGTCGTCGCTTTGTAATTCCTGTTCGATGCGCGCCAGCAGTTCCAACGCGCCCTCCAGGTTGTCGGGAAACGTCACGTGCCGGTCCCGCGCGAGCGCGTAGTAATTGCGCACGGTCGCGAAGGGCGAAAAGCTTCCCGCACCCGAGGGTCCAGTGTGGTAGCGACGCAGGGCCTCGACCACGCGACGCAGGGCGGCCGGTTGTTGCATGTCCACAGTCGTGAGCACGCGCCCGGGAGCGAAGCGCCGGAGCATCGCGTCGTGTTCGGGCAGGTACGCGATCACTTCCGGTCCGACGCCCAAATCCGCGGCCGCGCTGGAGCACGCGACTTCGCACGCGCGGTCGATGCCGAGCAGCGCGGTGTCCTTGCCGGCCACGCGCAACACATAACTCTCGCAGTCCGCGTCGATGCGATAGTTGCGATTGGTCAGGCCGCCGCCGAGCGGGGTCACGCTCAGCGAACGGTCCCGCAGTTCGGGGATGAGCTGGATCAGATTCTGTAACATCGCGTTTCTATCCCTGAAGCTGGCGGCTGGGAAGCCGCCTGCACTCGAACGCTGGAACCGTGCGCTACGTCGTGCGGCAGCACCGCCGCCACAAGACTGAGACGATGTTGCCGGTTTGCCTGACATTCTGTAATCTGGCGCCGGTTCACTGCAACACATGCTTTGGCGAAATTTTCTGTTTACGATTTTGACTTGCGCAGGTTTTAGCGCCGCACACGGCACAGAAATTCGTTTGACTGTTCTTGACTTCGACACCGGCAAACCGTTGCCCTGCCGCATCCACATGAAGGACGATGCTGGCAAGCCGGTGCGACCGAAGGGGCTGCCTTTCTGGTACGACCATTTCGTCTGTCCTGGCGTGGCCGAGGTTGACCTGGCTCCCGGCCGCTTTGCCTACGAGATCGACCGGGGACCGGAGTATCTCCTGACGAGCGGCACGTTGATGGTTGTCGAAGCCGGCGCACCAACCGTGACCAATCGCCTTCGTCGTCTGGTCAATCTGTCCGGGGAAGGATGGTGGTCGGGGGAGTTGCATGTGCATCGACCGACCGCCGACATCGAATTGCTCATGAAGGCTGAGGATTTGCATGTTGCGCCGGTGATTACCTGGTGGAACAACCGCAATACGTGGACAAACCGCGCCCTGCCAGCGAATCCGCTCATCCGCTTCGACAGTGATCGGTTTTATCAGTTAATCGGTGGGGAAGACGAGCGCGGCGGCGGCGCGCTGCTCTATTTCAACCTGCGCCGGCCTCTGGACATCGCCGGAGCCGATCGAGAGTACCCGTCCCCGATGAAGTTCCTGGCCGAAGCTCGCCAGCAGTCGGACGCGTGGGTGGATATTGAGAAGCCGTTCTGGTACGACACGCCGGTTTGGCTCGCCAGCGGCATGGTGGACTCGATTGGCATCGCGCACAATCACATGCAACGCGGTGGAGTGCTGCCAAATGAGGCGTGGGGAAGACCACGAGACAGACAGCGCTTTCCAGACCCGCAAGGGAATGGATATTGGACAGAGGAGATTTACTATCACATCCTGAACTGCGGATTGCGGCTGCCGCCCTCGGCGGGCAGCGCCTCCGGGGTTTTGCCAAATCCGGTGGGTTACGACCGCGTTTACGTTCACCTGGACGGGGAT
>QHNT01000071.1 GCA_003218515.1 Verrucomicrobiota bacterium
TAGAAAACGCGGCGGAACATGCCTTCCTTCAAACCATCCGCCTTGTGGGAAGCGCAGCCGCACACGCTGGCGAAGATTGAGATTGTTCGCCGTTACCTTTACCTCTGGTTCTCAATCCTCGGCACGAATCCGCAAAACAAACGCCTGGTTTACATCGACGGATTCGCCAGACCTCGCCGATATTCAAACAGCGAGCAGAGTTCCCCGGTAGCTGCACTTCAAGCCGCGAAGGCCGCGATTGAGCGCCAGGGCGCAAAGCTCAGTGATGTTGAGTTCTCCTTTCTCTTTGTGGAAAAGCGACGGGACTTCGTCGTGAACCTTGAGGCAGCCGTGTCCGCTGGTTCCTGGCTGGCGAATATCAAGTGGGACATCGAAACGGGAAGCTTCGAGGAGCAGGTTGGCGGCGTCTTGGCAGATCTGAGGCGACAAGGCCAGCGACTTGCTCCGACGTTTGCCTTCATCGACCCTTTCGGCGCGACGGGCCTGCCATTTCGAGTCGTTGCCGAAACCCTTAGCTATCCAGGCTGTGAAGTGCTGCTCAACTTGGATTCCGATGGAATCAGCCGCCTGATCTCGGCACAGGAATTTGAAAAGAATCAGAGGAGTCTTGACGCGTTGTTCGGTGATCGGAGTTGGCAGCAACTTGATCCTCCATGCCCATGGCAAAACTTTCTGCCGCTGTGCTGGCCCTGTACAAGCAGAAACTGCGTGCTCTTCGCGACGTGAAGTACGTGTTCGCGTTTGCCATGAACACCCGGCAAGGGCAAATCAACTACCACCTTGTTTTTGCGAGTCAGCATCCGCTCGGGCTTGAAAAGATGAAGGAAGCCATGAAGGCAGTGGATAAGACAGGGTCGTACTCCTTCTCGGACGATACTGTTGGTCAAGAATTGTTGAAATTCGACTTTGATGCCCCTTCCGAATGGGCTGTGAAAATGCAGGCTGCTTTAAGTGGTGCGTGGCGTCCATATGCGGCTTATCGTGATTACGCGCTCAACGAAACGCCCTTCATCAATCCGAAAGCGATGCTTGAACACTTGAAGAAATCCGGCCAAGTCCAAGTGCGTTGGCGGGGCGAACCGGCCAAGCGAGGATTTCCAGAAGAAAAGATCACCGCCATTTTGATTTCGAAATGAGCCTCGTTCTCGACAGACCAGTTCAGGCACGCATGCGAGTTGTCCTGCCGACGCCGCGCCCGACCAACTCCCGCGTCGGAATCTGGCACGCGCCCGCCGTCATCGCGGAAAACCATTTCGTTTACAAGAGCCTGTCGAACTGGGCGTTCAATGTCGCGGTCGGTTGCTCGCACGCGTGCCGGTTTTGTTACGTGCCCAGCGCGGCGACGATCAAACAAGGGCCGAGGCTGGCCGAATACGGCGTCAAAGACCCGGATGCCGAGTGGGGCGATTATGTCCTGCTCCGCCCCTGGGACGAACAGAAGTTCCTCGCGTCGTTGCGCGCCGCGGAAACCACGCCGCGCAAACAACTCAAGCCAGACGGCAATCGCGCCGTGATCTATTGCAGCACGACCGACCCGTATCAGGTCGTCCGCCATCCCGACCCGGCGCGGCAGCGCGAACTGGCCAGGCACGCCCGCTTCCTCGTGCGCCGCTCGCTCGAACTTATTCGGGACGAATCCACGATCAACGTTCGCATCCTTACGCGCAGTCCGTTGGCGCGGGGGGATTTTGATTTGTTCAAAAGCTTCGGGAAGCGCCTCGTGTTCGGCATGAGCCTGCCCACGTTGCGCAACGATCTGGCCAAGGTGTATGAGCCGAAAGCGCCAGCGCCGTCGCAACGGCTGGCCACGCTCCACGCCGCGAAGGAAGCCGGTCTGCACGTCTATGTGGCGCTTGCGCCGACGTATCCCGAATGTGACGAAGCGGATTTGCGCGCGACGCTTCAAGCCGTGGCCGAACTCGAACCAATCACGATTTTCCACGAACCCATCAACATCCGCGCCGAGAACGTGGCGCGCATAGAACGGCAGGCCGAGGCGCTGGGCTTGGTACCGTTGAGGAAATTCGCGCAGAGCGACACCCTCTCCTCCTCGACCGAGGAGAGGGCAGGAGTGAGGAGTCGAATTCTGCGCACCGATGTCTTCGCCACGCGCGAAAGCTGGCAGGACTACGCGGTGAACGCGCTGCACACCGTTTCCGAAATCGCGAAGGAACTCGGCATTGAGAAACACCTCCATCTTTGGCCGGACAAATCCCTCGGCAGCCAATCCCTGGCCGACCGGATGCGGAATCCGAGCAAATATCTGAAACGGCTTGAACACTGGTGGCATCGCGTCAGCGAATGGCCGAAGTGAAATACAGCACGGCACGCTCGCGAAAGTCTGCGGCCGACGCCATGCAAGAAACTCCGTGATTGAGCCGGTTGTTTTCTCCTATGCGTTTGTCGCGGCTGGAAAGCAAGCCCTCGCTGCCAGTTCCATTTCCCCTGTTGCAGTTGTCAGGGAGGCTGGTAACCTGTAGGACCATTTATGACGTTGACTGAGAAAATTCTGGCGCGGGCGGCGGGCAAGGCCAAGGTGCAGGCGGGCGACAACCTCTGGGTGAAGGCGGACATTTTGATGACCCACGATGTCTGCGGGCCGGGCACCATCGGCGTGTTCAAGCGCGAGTTCGGCAAGGATGCGAAAGTCTGGGACCGCAGCAAAATCGTCATCATCCCCGACCACTACATTTTCACCGCCGACTCAAAGTCGAACCGAAACGTCGATATCCTGCGCGATTTCGTGAGGGAGCAGGAAATTCCTTACTTCTACGACGTGATTGACGACCCGAACGGCCACTGGACGTTCGACGCGACGAAAGGCCAGCTCAAGCGGCAGTACGGCACGAACTTTGCAGGCGTTTGCCACACGGCGTTGCCGCAAAAGGGCCACACGCGTCCGGGCGAAATCCTGTTTGGCACAGACTCGCACACGTGCATGGCCGGAGCGTTCAACGAATTTGCCACCGGCATCGGCAACACGGACGCCGGCTTCGTCATGGGGACGGGCAAACTCCTGTTGAAAGCGCCGGAGACCATGCACTTCCGGCTCGAAGGCAGGTTGCAACTAGGCGTGATGGCCAAGGATGTCATTCTTCATTGCATCGGGGAGATTGGTTTCGACGGCGCGACCTATCGCGCGATGCAGTTCGACGGGCCGGGGGTCACCCATCTTTCCATGGACGACCGGATGACCATCGCGAACATGGCCATCGAAGCCGGCGGCAAGAACGGCATTTTTGAATTCGATGCTCAAACCCAGGCTTACGTGGATTCCCGCTGCAAGTTGAACGGAACGAAGGGGAGTTACGAACCTGTGGAGCGCGACCGCGATGAAAAATTTGTTTACGAGCTGGCCGTCGATTTGTCCAAACTCGAACCGGTCGTCGCCTGTCACCCCGACCCCGGCCAGCGAAAACCAGCCCGGGAACTGGGCAACATCAAACTCGACCGCGCTTACATTGGGTCCTGCACCGGCGGCAAGACGAGTGATTTTCTGGAATTCGCCCGCATCATTCGCGGCAAACGCGTATCGATTGACACGTTTGGCGTGCCGGCGACGCCGGAAACCGTGCACGAGCTCCAGTCGTCACGCTGGGGCGACAAAACGGTCTGGGAAATCCTGGTTGATGCCGGCGTGCAAATGACCGAAAACGCCAGTTGCGCCGCGTGCCTGGGCGGGCCGACCGACACGTTCGGGCGCCTGAACACCCCGATGAAGTGCATCAGCGCCACGAACCGCAATTTTCCGGGCCGCATGGGGCACAAAGAATCGCAGGTCTTTCTGGCTTCGCCGATGACCGTGGCCGCCAGCGCGATCACCGGTAAAATCACCGATCCGCGCGAGTTTTTGAGCTAAGTGGTCTATTTCATAAATACGCACACGTTGGCGGCAATTATTCCACATGCAATTATCCGTTTGACATTTAGCTGCCGGCACCTAAACTGCCGCTGATTCTAGTCACGACAGAAACATAACCAGGAGCAAACTTTATGAAACAACGTGGACTCTTTTCGATGGTGACGGCGTGTGTTGTGGCGCTGGTCGGGGCATTCGTCGTTTCCTCCGTACAGGCCGGAGAAGCGGGCAAGGCGGTGGTTCGTTCCATTCGGGGCTCGGCGCAGTATGCCGCCGAGGGCGGCCTCTGGTTGCCGCTAAAAGTGGGCCAGGTCCTCAACCCAGGTTCCACAGTTCGGACCGCCAATGATTCTCAGGTGGATCTCTTCATGGACCAGAACGGTCCGATCGTCCGCCTCGTGGAAAACACCACGCTGGGCATCGAGAAGCTGAACTTTGAAGCCACGGGGATTGACACGATTATCGAAACTCAACTGGATCTCAAATCAGGCCGCATTGTTGGCATCGTTACGAAAATGGCGGCAACCTCCAAATACGAAATCAAGACACCCAACGGCGTCGCCGGCATTCGCGGCACGGAATTCGACATTTCCGCCACGAGCGTGGTGCGCGTCGTCTCCGGTTCGTTGGTGGTTGTCTATGTGAAGAGCGACGGCACCGTCGTCACCCGGGTCGTGAATGCCGGTGAGATGTTCGTGCCCGCGGAAGGCGAGGTCAAACCGATGCCTCCAGATCAACGCGCCCAAGTGGTCCCTGAAATCAATGACGCGCGCTTCGGCGGCGCGCCGGTGGCTATCTTGAAGGTTGAAGAGCCGATCCGGATTTTCGTTTCACCGCTGACAGGCGAGAACAGCTCAATCCGGCAGTAGCTCGTTAGCGCGCAGGATTTAGACCCAACGCAGCCTTGTGTTGCGTTGGGTTTTTTGTTATTGCCCACAGGAGTTGAAGCCCCACTTCAAGTCCAGTTTCACCCGGAACATACCGATCCTCATCGCCGCGGTGGTGATGGTGCTGGTTTGCCTCGCCCAGGCGCTGCCGCGGTTTTTCCCGAGGTTCGATATGTTCCAGCGGCTGGAATGGATGACGTACGACTGGAGGATGCGACGAGCCGTTTCTTCCGCTTCCCAAGTCGCGACCAATCTCGGAGCTGTATTTATCGACGACGACAGCCTCAAGGCGATCAACGACAACTTCCAGTTCAGTTGGCCGTGGCCGCGCCAACTTTACGGGCGTTTGATCGGAGAGCTGTCGGCTCAGGGAGCCAAGGCGGTTGGTTTTGATATTCTCTTTCGCGAGTTACATACCCCTTCACCCGACAACGCAGTTACGCTGGGAGAGACCACATTCAATTCGGACGATTTTTTTGCGTGGCAATCACGCAAGGCGAGCAACGTTGTTCTGGCGGTGATGGATGAAAAGATGGGCAACCAATGGCGCGTATTGCTGCCCGCCGACAAGTTTCGAACCAACGCCTGGATGGTCGGTCATATTACCAGCGATGTTGACTCCGACGGCGTTCTGCGTCGCGCGAAGGCTTACTACGACGATCCCGCGCATGGTCGTTTTTGGCACATGGGGATTGTGCTGGCGGCCCGGGCGTTGAATGTAGATCTTTCGAAGGCGGTCACGCTGCCGGAAAGAATCATCTTGCAGGGAGAACGCGGCGTCGAGCGAACCATTCCAGTGGATCGAAATGGATACTTTTATATCCATTGGTGTTTGACTTGGAACGACAGCAGGATTTTGAGAGACAGCTTCGAATCGATTCTCCAGAGGGATATCGCTCGCGACAACGGAAAAACGAACATCCCTCCGGTCTGGCGGAACAAAATAGTCGTCGTCGGCTCCCTTGGGTCAGGCAACAATATTTCGGATGTGGGCGCTACGCCGCTTTCCAAACAAACCTACCTCGTCAGCAAACATTGGAACGTCGCAAACTCCGTGATTACAGGACAATTTATTCGAAGGAGTTCGTACCCGACGGAACTGTTGTTGATCCTGCTGATGGGCACGATTTCATCGCTGCTGACCTGGAAATCGCGCGCGGTGCTGGCGTCCTTGTCGGTCATCCTCGCTGTTGTGGTTTATGCCGGAATAAGCCTTTTTCTCTTCGTGCAGTATCGTTACTGGGTGCCCTTCATTTTGCCTGTGGGATGCGCAGCGCTGATGACCCACGTTTGCATGGTCGCCTACCGCGTCGTGGTCGAGCACAAGGAGCGTCAGAGAGTAAAATCGGTTTTTTCGAAAGTCGTTTCGCCAAATGTCGTCAACGAACTGTTGAAGGCCGAACAGATTTCACTCGGCGGCGCGCGGCGCAAGGCGACGATTTACTTTGCGGACATCCGCGGGTTCACGCGGATGACGGATGACATTCAGGCCCAGGCCGAGGCCTATATCCGCGAGCACCTGCTGCCGCCTGCGGTTGCCGAGGCTTACCTGGATAAACAAGCCGCCGAGCTGCTGGCCACGGTCAGTCTTTATTTGAGCCTGATCGCCGAGACGATCAAACGGCACAACGGCACATTCGACAAATACATCGGCGATTGTGTCCTGGCCTTTTGGGGCGCGCCGATTCCAAACGACCGGCACGCGTTGCAGTGCGTGCGCGCGGCCATCGATGCACAGCGGGCCATTTACGATCTCAATCTCCAGCGCGCCGCCGAAAACAAACGTCGCGAACAGGACAATGTGGCGAGGCTGGCGGCCGGGCAGCCGCCCTATCCGATGCTCAGGCTATTGGCGTTGGGTTCGGGAATCACCACGGGCACCGTGACCGTCGGACTGATGGGTTCGGAGGAGAATCTCAATTATACTGTGCTCGGCCGAGAAGTGAATCTGGCCAGCCGACTGGAGGGTGTTTCGGGCCGAGGTCGCATTATCATCAGCGACACCACCTATCGGGAGATCCAGCGGCTTGATCAGGAACTGGCCTGCAGATGCATCGAACTTCCGCCGCAAGAGATCAAGGGCTTTCGTGACGCGGTGAAGATCTATGAAGTTCAGTGGCGACAGATGGACACCGAAATGCAAGCGTACGACACCGCCATTTTAACCGCGACCAGAGCCACGCCGCGACCGATATGATCGCGCCGACCGGCGCCTGATCCCATTGCTGAATCCGCTTTTTCGATGGGAATCCGTTGATCGCCTGCTAAATTACCGGCATGCGAACGGCGATTTATCCGGGGAGCTTCGACCCATTGACCAACGGCCATCTGGATGTGATTGAGCGCGCCGCCAAACTGTTTGACCGGGTCGTCGTGGCCATCGCAATCAATGAGAGCAAGAACCCGTTGTTTTCTTTGGCCGAGCGGCGCGAACTGGTTTCCCGCTCTGTCGAGCACCTCAAAAACGTCGAGGCCGACACTTTCACCAGCCTTCTGGTGGACTACGTGGAACAGCGTTCCGGGCAGGCCATTATTCGCGGTTTGCGCGCGGTGTCCGACTTTGAATTTGAATTTCAGCTCGCCTTGATGAACCGTAAACTCAACGAACGGGTCGAAACGATTTTCATGGTGCCCAAAGACACCTACACGTTTTTGAGTTCACGCATCGTCAAAGAAATCGCCCGATTGGGCGGCGATGTCGGCGCATTCGTGCCGCCGCATGTCCAGGAAGCGTTGAGGAAGAAGCTTTCAAAGGCGCGCTAACATTATTCCGGCTCGAACATGCCGCTGCTGATCAACATCCGCCATTTGGAGCACGAAGCCGTGACGCTGCGCGGCCAGTTGCCCGGGGCGGACCTGGACCTGGACTGTATTGACGAAATGATTCGGGTCGCTTCCCCGCTGGAGCATGATTTGCTCGTGCAACGGCACGAGCGAAGCATATTGGTCCGGGGAAGCCTCCGACTGACTCTGGCCTGCGAGTGTGTGCGCTGTTTGAAGGCATTTGAACACCGGCTGGAATTGGATGAATGGTCCTGCCTTTTGCCGTTGGAAGGCGAAGACAAGGTGTTGACCAGCAACGATTGCGCGGACTTGACGCCCTATGTGCGCGAAGATATCGTCCTCGCGTTTCCGCAACATCCGTTGTGTGCACCTGAGTGCCGCGGCTTGCAGCCGGCGCCGCCAAGCGGACCCGACCAATCGAGTGGTGCACCTGCAACCGGAGAGTTCTCGTCTGCCTGGGCCGAACTGAACAAATTGAAATTATAGAGCTGAATTTATGGGCGTACCCAAGCGAAAACCGTCGCGCAGCCGCCAACGCATGCGCCGGGCGTATAACAGCGTGCTGAAACTGCCTCAGTTAAGCACCTGCCCGCAGTGCGCGGCTCCCTATGTCCCGCACCGGGTGTGCCCGGCGTGTGGTTACTACAAAGGCCGCCAGGTAGTGACGGTAGAGGCCCCGGCCTGATTGCCGGTTTTAGAGCGCGGATGCGGAATTGCTCCCTCTGCGCTCTTTTGCTTTATGCGAATCGTAGTGGATGTCATGGGTGGCGACCACGGCTGTGAGGTTGTCATCGAGGGCGTCAAAATCGCGCTCCACGCCTGCAACAAAATCTCCGGGCTTTGCCTCGTGGGTGACGAAGCACAGATCCGGGCGGCGATGACCGAAGCCCGCCTTCAGGACGACCGCGTCGAAATCGTTCACACCACCGAAGTGCTCACGATGGAGGACAAGCCGCTCGACGTCCTGCGCAAGAAAAAGGACTGCTCCATGGCTCGCGCCTTGGAACTGGTCAAGCAAGGCCAGGGCGACGCGATGATTTCGCGCGGCAACACCGGCGGTCTGGTGGCCGCGGCAACGGTCAAACTTCGCCCATTGGAAAACGTCGAGCGTCCGGCGATCGCCACCGTGCTTCCAACACCGCAAAAATATTTTCTCTTGTTGGACGCCGGCGCCAATTCCGAGTGCAGGCCCTTGCACCTGGCGCAATTCGCCATTATGGGCAGCGTCTATTCGCGGGAAATCCTCGGCAATGCAAACCCGCGCGTTGGCATTCTGAGCAATGGCAAAGAGGAGATGAAAGGTAACGACCTCACACGCGAAGCGGCGGAGCTATGCCGGCAGCTTGACCTGAATTTTCTGGGCTACGTGGAAGGACACGATTTGTTTGAAGACCATGTGGACGTTGTGGTCAGCGATGGTTTCATCGGGAATATCGTCCTGAAAACATGCGAGAGCATGGGCAAAGCAATCCGCGTTATGTTGGAGACGGAGTTGACCCGTAATCCGCTTCGCAAATTCGGCGCAGCTTTGGCTTATGGCGGGCTGCGTTCGATCAAGCGCCGGATGAACGCGGACAACTATGGCGGCGCGCCGCTGCTGGGCCTGAATGGCACGGTGATCAAGGCCCACGGTTCTGCGCGCGCCCTCGCCATCAAAAACGCCATTCGCGTCGGCACCGAGACCATTCAACACAGCATTAACAGGCTCATTACCCAGGAGATTGCCCGAGCAAAAGAACGGCTTGCCACGGTTAAAGCCGCAGTCCAGACTGCCGCAGCATGATTCCCCCTGCCAGCAAAGTCGTCAAAAACCCGCGCGCGAAGCATGGTTTTCGGGGCCGGACTTGCTCCATCACTGCGGTCGGCTCCTACGTGCCGGAAAAGATTCTGACCAATGCCGATCTGGAAAGAATGGTGGACACTTCCGACGAGTGGATCACCACCCGCACAGGCATCAAGCAGCGGCGCATCGCCGCGGCCAACGAACACACTTCCCACATGGCGGCCAAGGCAGCGTTGCGCGCCATGGCAAAGGGCGGCGTCTCCGCCGAACAAATTGACCTGATCATCGTGGCGACAATTACCCCGGACATGCCGTTTCCGGCGACCGCCTGCCTGGTCCAGCAACAAATCGGCGCTTATCGCGCCGCGGCATTCGACATCGAAGCCGCCTGTTCGGGTTTCATTTATGCGCTTGAAATCGGCCAGCAGTTCATCATGTCGCGCACCTACGACACCGTGCTGGTCATCGGCGCGGAAAAGCTCTCAGCCATTGTCGATTGGACCGATCGCAACACGTGCGTCTTGTTCGGTGACGGCTCGGGCGCGGCCATTTTGCAAAGTCGCCCCAAAGCACATGGTTTGTTGACGGCGTGTATGGGCGCGGACGGCAACAAAGCCGATCTTCTGTCGATGCCGGGCGGCGGTTGCCGTTGTCCCGCCACGGCGGATTCCGTGTCCGCCCGGCTGCACTTTTTGCGGATGGAAGGCAAGGAAACGTTCAAAAACGCGGTGAACGCGATGTACACGGCAGCGCAGGAATCCCTGCGTCGTTGCGAACTCTGCATCTCGCGGATCAAGTGCGTCATCCCCCACCAGGCCAACCAGCGGATCATTGAAGCGGTCGGCGAACGGCTGGGCGCAAAACCCGAACAGGTCTTCGTTAACCTCGATCGATACGGCAACACCTCCGCCGCTTCGGTCGCCATCGCTCTGGACGAAGCGGTTGAGTCCGGACGGATTCAGCGCGGGGATTTGATTTTGCTGATGGTGTTTGGCGCGGGACTGACCTGGGGTGCCGCTGTCATCGAGTGGTAAGCCCATGCGTTGACGTAAACGCGGTATATGATAGATTAAACCAGCCGAACGAAAATCGACATGAGCACAAGCAAACTTGATACTTCCGGAGTCTTCCAGCCTGTCACCGTCAAATCCGACCGGACCACTTTGAACCTGCCGCAGGCCGCCGTGCGCATTCGGAAAAACGGCATTGAGTTTCGCGCGCCGACGCCTATTCCAGTCTGGACCGAAATGACAGTCTGCTTGCAGTCTGCGGGTGGAAGCAAAAAAGTCAACTGCACCGGCATCGTCGTGGCGTGCGAAGGAAATCGGCACGCGGGTTATGCAGTGTCGATGCTGCTGATGAATCTCTCCCGTCAGTCGCAGGAACGGCTGAATCTGCTCGCTTACTCCCAACTGGCCTGAGTCGCGCCGGTTGTCGGTCGAGATGGAACTCCTCCAGCGTATTTTGCAAACCGCCATCGACGGCGGCGCGTCCGATATTCACCTCAAGATCGGCGCGCCGGTCGTTTTCCGCATCAACCGCCAGCTCGTGGCCATCGAGGCGCCCGCGCCCGCGCCCGAATGGATGAATAAAGTTGTGGATACCATTGTGCCGCGCCATTTGAAGAAGCGGCTCGAGGAAGACCACGAAATTGATTTTTCCTACTTTCTTCCGGGCGTCGGCCGATTTCGCACCAACCTGTTTCAACAGCGCGGGGAGCACTGCCTCTCCATGCGCTACGTGAAAACCAAGATTCCGAGCTTCGCTGAACTGGGGCTGCTCGACATTTTGAAAAGAATCGCAGAATCACCGCGCGGCATCGTGCTGTTGTCCGGCCCGACCGGTTGTGGCAAGTCCACAACTCTGGCAGCGTTGGTCGAGCATATTAATGCCAATTTCAAAAAGCACATTATTGCGCTGGAGGACCCGATCGAGTTCGTGTTTGAAGACAACCAGTCGGTCATCGAGCAGCGGGAGATCGGGTTGGACACGCTCTCCTTCGAATACGGACTCAAACACATTTTGAGGCAGGACCCCGACATCATCATGATCGGTGAAATGCGGGACGCGATCAGCTTCTCCGCCGCCATGAGCGCCGCCGACACTGGCCACCTCGTGCTTTCGACGTTGCACACGACCAATTCGGCGCAAGCCGTCGGACGCACTCTGGATTTTTTCAAGCCCGATGAGCGCGACCAGGTCCGCCGCCAAATGGCCGCCACGTTGCAAGCCGTCGTTTGTCAGCGCATGGTCAACACGCTCAACGGCGGCATCATGCCGGCGCTGGAGATTATGATCAACACTGCCACGGTCAGAAAACTCATTGAAGAGAACCGGCTTGAGAAACTTCCCGCGGCCATCGAAACCGGGATCGAAGACGGGATGCAGAACTTCAACCAGGCGCTCTACAATCTCGTCAAGGAACGGAAAATCACCGAGAAGGAAGCGCTCGCCAAGGCGACCAATCCGCAGGCGCTGGAGATGAATTTCAAAGGCATCTTCCTTGACGAAGCCCGCCGCATCCTGACCTAGCCCAGTTGCCAAAAGAAATTTCCGAAATGAAACCGATTGTCACATGTGCAACGGGCCCCTCACCCTTCCAGTCACCATTGCGGCGCGACGTAGAGTTCGCCGCCTTCGAGGTGTTTCACGATCAGATCCACCGTGCGCTCGATTGCGCCACGGTTTTCGCGCACCACCTTCAGTGCGTTCCCGCCAAGCGCCTCGCGACGCTTTTCATCAGCGAGCAACTCGCCGAGAGTTTTCTCCAGTTCGGCGGCGTCCCCCACCTGCACGGCGCCGTTTCCTCTTAAAAATGCCTCCACTATGGCCGCGAAGTTTTGCATGTTTGGCCCGAACACGACCGGTTTGCCAAACGCAGCCGGCTCGACGGGATTTTGCCCGCCTTCACCGCATAAACTCTTTCCAACAAAAATAACGGTGGCGTGTTCGTAAAAATATCGGAGCTCGCCCGTTGTGTTGACCAGCAGGCATTCCACCTCACCCGGTTTGAACCGGGCGCTCGCGGTGATTTCACTGCGATAGACGAACTTTACGCCGCGAGCGCCCAGTTCCTGGCCCACTTCCTTGCCACGCTCGTAATGACGCGGGACCAACACCAGGAAGAGGTCATGAAATTCCTGACGCAAGCGCAGAAACTGTTCGGCCACGATGGCCTCCTCGCCGGCGTGCGTGCTGCCGCAGACGAGCAGGGGCGCCCCCGCCGGCACGCCGAGCTGCCGTAACAGGAACGGCACGTCGAGCAATCGGGGCTCGTCGAGTTTCGCGGCGTCGAATTTCAGGTTGCCGACCACGCTGATGGCCTCGGGGCGACAGCCAAGCCAGCGCAGCCGCGCGGCGTCCGTTTCGTTCTGAGCCCCCACGCCGGTGAACGCGGCAAACAAATCACGAAACAGAAAACCAAACCGTTGGTAGCCGCGATAGGAGCGATTGGACAAACGGGCGTTGACGAGAAACAGCGGAATATTCCTGTCGCGCAGCCGCCAGATGAAGTTCGGCCAGATTTCTGCTTCCACGAGCACCACGGCTTCGGGATGAATCATGCTCAACGCGCGGCAAACGCACTTGCTGTAGTCGATGGGATAGTAAACCTTCTCGACGTGCGACGGCAGCTTGCGCACGAGTTCGCCCATGCCGGTCGAAGTGGTGGTGGAGACGAGGATCTTGAGGTTGGGCACGCGCGGCTCCAGCGCGCGGATGAGCTGGGTGCAGACGTTGACTTCGCCGACGCTCACCGCGTGCATCCACAGGACGTGACGGTTGGTGAGCGTCTGCCTGAGCTTGGCGTCGTAGCGGCCGAACCGCTGGTGAAAACCGCGCCGCCAGTTGCCGCGCCGCCACATTTTCAAAAAGTAATAAGGCGCCGAGATGCAGAAGAAAATCGCGAACAAAATGTTGTAAAGGGAACGCATGGCCCCATCGCGAACCTGAACTATCTGTCACAAAACCTCGCTGGTCTGCCAAGAAAAATTCAACGAAAGAAAATCCACCAGACGATCAGCAGCATCGGCACCATGCAGAAGAGCGTGTATTTGAGAACGAAACCTAAAAAGGTCGGTGTGTGGACCTTTTGCTGGTCGGCCATGGCCTTGACCATGAAGTTCGGGCCGTTGCCGAGGTAAGTATTCGCGCCGAAAAAGACCGCGCCGACACTGACCGCCAGGATGTATTTGTTGAAAGCCTGGTTGCCCAGAAGGAAGCAGATTTCAACCTCATCTTCGCTCACCGTTTTATTGAGCAAGTCCGCAGCGTGGTACTTCTGGAGGGCGACAAAAGTGTTTTTAACGTGTTCCGCGTGCGGTCCGGTGAGATTGGCCAGGTCGGTGCCTCCGGTTTGCACCAAATGCTGGACCTGGCTTACAACCTCGGGGTTGATGAACGCACCGAAAATCGCGTTCAGAAAACTGAGGTAGGTTGGCGCATTGTCCAGCACACTGGAAAGCGCGCCGCTGCTCCAATAGAAAAAAGCCGGTGTGGGACTACCCAACTTGCCGGCGTTGGCTTTCAACCAGTCCAGCGCGGGCATCATCGTGAAGAAAATTCCCACGAATAGAATGGCTACTTCCTGGATCGGATGAAAATTGAAATGGTTCGCTTCGTGGATTGATTTTCGGGTCGTGAAATACGAGCCGGCCGCCGCCGCGACCATCAACGCCTCGCGCAGGAACGGGGGATCGTGCGTGAACACCGCGCCCAACACCACCACCAGAAAGAACAGGTTCGCCAGGCCATCGAAACGCCAGACATCGTGCGGCTCAGCCAGCTTGCCTCGAACTGCTCCGGGCGCGCGCAGATAGTTGCGATAATCAACCGCATAGAACATCGCCAGCAGCACCGCCAGCCCAACGCACCAAATCGGCCAGCAATGTTCGGCGACCCACCAGAATGGAATTCCCTGCAGGTAACCAAGAAACAACGGCGGGTCGCCAATCGGCGTGAGACAGCCGCCCACGTTGGAGATGATGAAGATAAAAAAAACGACGTGGTGCGCCGTGAGACGGTACTTGTTCATCCGCAGCCAGGGGCGGATCAGCAGCATGGACGCGCCGGTGGTCCCGAAAAGATTGGCAATTACCCCGCCGATTAACAGAAAGACCACGTTGGCCAGCGGCGTCGCTTCGCCTTTCACATTGATGTGAATGCCGCCGGAGACGACGAACAGCGAGCCGATCAAAACGATGAAGCTGGCGTATTCGACTGCTGTGGACCGGATTCGATCGTAGTTGTTCAGCCCAACCAGATAATAAAGCAGGGTCACCGCGCCCAGCGCGTAAGCCACCTTCGGATAATGTTTGCGCCACCAGCCCGCGCAACACAACGGCGCCAAAGCGATGGTCGCGAGCAGAATTCCAAACGGCAAAATCATCCAGGGGTTAACGGGATGTTCCATGTCGGAAGGCTACGAACTCGCGTAAAATGGGGTCAACCAGAAACCGCAGGCCGTGGAGAATTCTGAAAGGCACGAAAGCTGAACAACGACAGGGAAACCGCACGAACAACTTGTTGCTTCCCGCGCTTGTTTGCGATTTCGTTTCCCGTGTGAAAATCAACTTGCGACGCTTCGACTTGAAATTGGCGCACCGCTGGGCCATCGCTCGCAGCGTCCAGGCCGGTGGCAGCGGAGGGACGGATATTTACAAAGTGGTATTCGTGGAACTCACCGACGCCGACGGCACGACGGGGATTGGCGAGGCGGCGCCCTCCCCGCGCTACGAGGAAAACGCGGATTCCGCGTTCGTTTTCCTGGAGCGCGTTAATCCCGCCAGGCTCTCTTTCGCGGACGTGCCCGGCAGCATGAAATACCTGGATTCGATCGCTCCCCAAAATTTTGCCGCCAAAGGAGCTATCAGTATTGCGCTGTTCGACGGCGCGGCGCGCAGAGCGGGCAAACCGATCTATGCTTTCCTTGGACTCGATTTCGCCGAACGAAAGCACATTACCTCCTTCAGCATCGGGATCGATAAACCGGAAGTCATCCGCCGGAAGGTTCTTGAGGCGGCGCCATACCCGGTGCTCAAACTCAAGGTTGGCGGCCCGGACGACAAACAAAACCTGGCCGCGCTCCGCGCAGTTGCGAAAAAAAAGCCGGTCCGCGTTGATGCCAACGAAGGCTGGAAGACGAAGGAGGACGCGTTGAGGCAAATCGAGTGGCTGGCTGCGGACGGCCACGTTCAATTTGTCGAGCAGCCGATGCCCGCGACGACCGACCCGAAGGATTTGATCTGGTTAAAAAACCGGTCGCCGCTGCCGATCATGGCCGACGAATCGTATCTTTCCGCCAAAGATATCGACTGCTGCGCCGAGTGTTATCACGCGGTGAATGTGAAACTGGTAAAGGCCGGCGGCATCGCTGGCGCGTACGAGGCGTTGCAGGCCGCGCGAAAGGCGGGACTGAAAACGATGATCGGCTGCATGATCGAATCAAGCGTGCTGATCACCGCGGCCGCTCATCTCGCCGAACTGGCCGACCACCTCGACCTCGACGGCAACCTGCTCGTCACCAATGATCCTTACCTCGGTGCCACGGCGGAGCGAGGAATCATCTCCTTCGCTCAGGCGCCGGACAAGACCGGACTGGGAGTCAGAGCAGGATTCCGGTGCTGAACAGAAGCACGGGCCGCCATGTACGCAATTTGGCCGCGGAAATTACATCGCTCGGACAAGGCTGCCGGCGCTCCCGATTTCCCGGAAAGATTTCGCGCATTTGAACCCCTGAATCGTAGCAACCGACGTGAGGAGGCTCACTTTTCAATTGCGGAGTGCGGAGCGTGGAATTGAGCCAGCGCCTCCTCAAGTCGGCTGCTACGAGGTTCATGGGGAAGGACAGGGGTGATGTGTCTTCGGGAATCCTGCACCGGACTCGAGAGGCTGGCGGTGCCGAGTGTGCGCTCAAACGCACAGTTGACTTGCCAAGGGGCGAAGACTAATCTGCGAGGTAGCCCGACAGAACTGCTGAATTTCAGCGCGACTGAAAACGCTTATGAGAACCCTCAAACGCTTCAAATTGTTGACGTGGCTGAAGAAGAAAACTCTCCGCCGCGCGTTCACCCTGATTGAATTATTGGTGGTTATTGCCATCATTGCGATCCTGGCCGCCTTGCTTTTGCCAGCTCTGTCGAAAGCCAAAGACCAGGCCCAAAAGACGGTCGATTTCAACAACGTGAAGCAAATCCTCCTGGCGAGTCATCTGTATTCTTCGGACAATAACGACCAAACGGCACACCCGACTTGGGGAAGTGACTTGTCGGGACCCGACGGTTGGGCCTATGCCACAGTGAACCCCGCGAGAAGCGGTGCAACCATTCCGGGCGGACCCAAGAGCGCACCTTCGTGCAACGGCTACGACGTCAACTCACCGCAATTCAGCAATCAAGTGTCGTTTTTTAAGATCGGCCAGCTAGGATCTTTCCTGAGCGAGTACCACGTTATGTGGTGCCCGAAAGACGTGGTCACTCGACATTTGGGGGACATAAAGAACACAAGGTCGCTTGCCTACAATTGGCTCCATCGGCCCGTCAAGGTGACTTCCTATTGCTGGAACGGAACGATTGGCGGTTACGTGGGTACTAAGGGAGCTCCTCTCACCCCGGACGGGAGAACCTTTAAGACAACGTCTTTCCTGGCGACGGACTGGCAGTTCTGGGAACAAAATGAAAGTGATTGGTTTTACTTCAACGACGCCGGAAATAACCCGGAGGATATCGGCGAAACGATCTCACTGCGTCATGCGGGAGTCGTAGCGTGGTGGACACTCCCTTTTCTGACTGCAAGGAATCTCAAAGGCGGCGCACTTGTCGGCATGTTTGACGGTCACGGCGAACTCGTGCCATGGAACAGATGCCATGATCTGGTTACGAGGAAAATCCCACCGCCGAACGACATTTTGAACGGGCCGCGTTATCGGTAAGTGCTTGCCCGTCGCAGTGCAACGCATGGACAAACTGAGCGGCTACACGGTCTTGATTCTGGTTGCGTGGGTCACAGTTTTCGGCGCAGGTTGCGGATCGAGAACTC
>QHNT01000242.1 GCA_003218515.1 Verrucomicrobiota bacterium
ATGTCCATACGGATCGGTAATACTTTTGATCTGTCCTTGCAATGCGGTCGCGATGCTGGGATCAAAACTGTAGAACTTTATCACTTGGCCACGCATATCTGTGAACGTGAACTCTTTAGTGGATGTATTCTCAGTGAGGGTCTCTAGGATGAAGAACCGGCCGGCATAAGTAGGCGGATTGCTTCCCGTCTTGTCGAACCACAAGGCGTCATTGATGATGCCAATCACGGCAATGTTGCCATTGGCATCCTTGCCTAACTGCGGCAACTCCTTGACAAACCAACTGTTGCCGTTGTTCCCAGAATTGATGCCAGAGATGCGGTTACCAAAACTCCGCGTGTGTCCCCAATCCTGCCCATACCCACGCGCCACCAACTCCTTGCTGATCATTCGGATTTCTCCACTCGAATACCTAATCGGCGCAGTAGAGTAAGAACTCGGCGTCCCACCTTCCTTTAGCCAGTCGCACGGTGAATGCGGTGGTGGCTGTGGAGGATTGTAGCTACTTATCGTCGCGTGATAAAGGTCTAGAGGTGGCAAATTGGTTAGGCTAGACGGGTCAAAAGTTGGCGGGTTGAAGTAATTAGGATCAAGTTCCCAAGAAAATGGAGGAAGCGGCGGCGGCGGCGGCGGCGGTTCCATTAGTGTCATCGAAGGGACTGTATTAACTTTGCAAGTGTTGCAACTATCAGGGGGAGGTGTTAAACAAAGGGCACTAGTGCAACTCGATGGCGAAATCAGCGTAATCGGTGGAACTGTGTTAACGATGCAAGTGCTGCAAATCGATGATGAATCTTGGCTGCTGCTTTGCGATGGCGCGTTGGAATCTTGTGGGATGGGCATAAATCCTTTCTGGATTAGGGTTCGCGTTCAGGTCTAATGTTCGTTTTTGCTGACATCGATTGGCCGATCATTCGTGTAGTTACTCGTCGCGAGCTAATGGTTCGGCCTACGATTGTTTGTTCGCTCTCCCAATACCCCTGCCTCCACAGCGGCGCAATCTGCTGACCTGCTGATTGATGGTTTACACACGCTATCCTCCGCTTCTATCTTAGGAATATCATCACCTGCCTCTTCCACTATTCTTTGAACTTTTCGGACGCAGGTTGAAAGTAAGCGTCACGTGGAGCACCTTCTTGACAGAGCAACGGCAGAGGAGGCGTAAGTATCAGAGGAATATGCTCTGACATCTATGAGACACGTCAGAGAACGACAGGGTGCGTCCGGTTCCAGGCTTCTGGCGTTATTTCCGGGATCTGACGGTTGGTCATGGAAGGCAGTCGGCTCAATACTTCTCGAAGATAGCCGTAAGGGTCCACTCCCCGACGGCGGCAGCTCTCGATCACGGTGTAAAGGATAGCTCCGCACAAACCGACATTCCTTGCAAGTTCCTTCGATTTCCGAGCTGTCCGTCGTAAGCTCCGTTTACTCGAAATAATCTGCCGGCAAAACCGTTGCAGAGGCAGCGCAATTTATATTCCCCGCGCGTTTGTGTGACAATGGGAATTCGGAATCTCCAGCTGATCAGATTGGTGCTGGAAGGTCAGGTGGATTTGAGTAGTGTTTGATTGGCTTGCTTAATTTTCGAGCCAAGAAATACCAGCTTATGAGCGAATTCAAATTCGCCTGCCCGCATTGTGATCAGCATATTCAGTGCGATGACGGCCTTTGTGGAAAACAGATTCAATGCCCTCATTGTCAGTACCTCATCGTGATCCCTCCGTCGCCGGCGAAGTTGGCGGCCGACGACTATTCCACAGAGTCCGGTCGCACTTGGGATACTTTTCTGCCCGGCAAACAGGCGGGCACACCGAGACTGCCACATAAAAGCAGCACAAAACGGCTACAACTTAGTCGGTTGACGTCATTGAGACATCGAGACATCGACTGACTAGGTTGAAAGATGTTAAATACCGTTGAACCACACTGTTGAGCCTTGTTGAACGATGTTGAATGCGTCAGCGCCATTCAACACTTTTCAACCTGTTGGTCGTAGGTTGAACAGCCTGTGGCCAAGAACCAAAGCTGTTGCATTAGTCAATTCTCTGCACTGGAGTTTCTCGCAACGCAAGGGCTAAGCTTGTCTTCGGCCTTCCTGGCTCCTTACCGCGAGCCATGCGTGGGCTGGGCAATAAAACGCCGCCCAGGTTTTGGGCGATGATCACACAACGGTCGGCAGCGCCGTCACAGTTAAAGAGATAAGTTTAGAGTGCTTTGTCTCTTTCATGCCCCTCCGTACACTTTGCCAGCATCCAAAGCAACCCGTCCGCCTGTTGATTTATTGTTTACAGAGCCGAAGCGACACACACGCTTTCAAATGTTCTGTGTCGCCAAGGTCCAATGCGACCAGGCTCTTCTGATTGTGAGGAGCTTCGAAATTTTCGCCGAAAGACGAGGTCACGGAATTTGCGGTCTTTGCGTTTTCGATTATCTTGCGCAGAAATTCTTGGACGTCGCCCCCGCGGTGCGTCCCTCACGTACCCGCTTTGGTCCGGCGCTCGCATAGCATGGCAAAGCGAATTGTTATCGTTGATGATGACCGTCTCCTGACTGAGGCGTATGTTCGTGCCCTGCACCTTGAAGGCTACGACGTTCGTCTCATCACATCGGTTTCGCAGTGCAAGAAGCTGCTCCAGAAGAAAAAACACCTGAGGGTGGACATGTTCATCGTAGATCTCGTGATGCCTCCAGGAAAAAGTTTCCCCGGCGACGAATGTTCAGGTGGGACGTTTACCGGGCTTTTCCTCGCTCACGATTTACGCAAAAAATACAAATCCACACCAATCGTTCTGTATTCGTTTACTTCCTTCAGGTACGTCACGGCGCAGGCCAAACGAGTTGCTAAGATTCTGCGGCGTTGCGCGTTCGTCCGTAAAGCTGATTATCCGCCCGTGAAGTTGGTTGAGTTTATTGGCCACTATTTTGAGCGCGGTCGATTTCCGTCAGGTATCTTGCGGAGACTTGTCGACAGTCTAGTTGTCGAGCCGAACGTGCATGGAGTCGGAATCGATCTGAAGAAACTAATCGACAATGATCGCAGCTAGAGAATTTCAATTCGCGCGTCCATTATAACGGCTTGTCCGACAAGGCCTAAGCGGAGTTTTCATGCCTTCTCCTACATGCTTGGAATTGGGAGATTCATGTGAACAAGAGGTTGGGCTAGACCTTTACTCGAGCCATACTTCCATCCGAAGGCGGTTGATGGCTAACACACGCTCCTACCCATTTTCGAAGAGCAGCGGACTACATCCCCGCTGAGCGGCCGAAGCCGCTGCTGACAATATCGCAAGCCCTCGGGGTGGGCAGCCCAAGTCGAAAGTCCTGCCAGGGACGGCCCGGCGGCCGCGACTCAAGCAGCTGAGCTGCTCGTGCTGGAAGAACGAAACGTTTCATCGGGGAAGTGGTGGGACCGTTTTGCAGTGGCGCGCGTTTGCGGTGAGCTGCAAAGGCAAGGGGCAACCAGCGGTATCCGCCCAGAATGATGCTGGCCTTGTTGTTCTATTGCCACGTGTGGGGGACGGTCCAGATCACTGGCGATTCAGGCGGTGATTTCACCGTCATGCGGCGGCTAAGATTGCGCGCCACAGTTACGGTCTCGATCCTCTTTGTCGGCAGTCGAGCCGCCCCGATTTCAGGCAGTGAACCAACAAATGAGGCAATCGGTTTAGCAAAAACGTCCCCAGCCGCTCTCGGGTAGAGACCAGAATTTCAGTGACACAAGACGATCGAGCCGTTCGGAAGCTGTAAGTGGTTGGTTTGATGCGACCATTTTCAACACAGTAAACAATGCGATGAGGCGTAAGCAGCCAATCAGCAACCGGCTTGATTGCTTCTCGCTAAGGTTCGGGCGACATAAGTAATGGTCGATGTTTCAGTCCGGTAGAGTCAAGGAAGCAACGTTGCAAAGTTAGTATCCTGATCTCGAGAGATGGCGCAGCAGTTGCTTCGTCCACCTAATTAGAGCGAATACGTCTCGTTGGTGAAGGTGCACTGGATGGCGATTGTTCGCAGCGCACGGAATGCTCGCCGTCCCGCCAAACAAGCTGTTGTGCAGATTTTGAGAGACCCGACTAGGCCTGAGGATTGGGTATTTTGAATTTTTTTTGCGGGCGAGAGGCTTTCAGGGTCATACAGGGGAGGGTCAGGAGGTCTTTCGTTGCACCGCGCACGGGATTTCGAAGCAATGTTGTCGCCTAGTTCCATAAGTCGAGAGGACGATGGCAAATCGTCGGGCAAAGCTGATCTGCCTAGAGTGGCGATCGTGGATGACAGCGAAAATATGCATTTGTTTTTAAAGGACTTGGGGGACTTGGGACATTTCCAAATGATTGGTTCTTTTACCAATGGCGCACAGGCTTTGGAAGGTCTCCCAAAGGTGCATCCAGACCTGGTGTTTATGGATATTCGACTACCTGATATGTCAGGCATCGAATGCACGTATAAGCTAAACGCCATTTTGCCTCAGCTGGCAATAATCATCCTCACGGGCTATCCTGACGGCTCAACCTTTTTCAGGTCACTGCTGGCAGGAGCGCGAGGTTTTCTAGCCAAGCCGGTTTCTGGCGAAGAGCTCTTGAAATCGATTAAGGATGTCCTCGACGGGGAAATTGTACTCGCGAAATCGGTTATTCCGCATCTGGTACAACTTGTCCATCGATTCAGGCGGCTCGCTCATGAAAGCAATCTGTCGCAACGGGAAGAGGAAATTCTATCGTGCATATTCCAACAGTTCATACTCACATGTATAGGTTTTTCAAAAAATTGGGCGTTCACTCAAGGCGGGAAATTATCGCCAAGTACTTAAATATTCACTGACCGAGTTCTGCTCTTCCAAGACACAAGCGTTAAGCAGTCGATCAACAACTCCTCCGCTTGGTTGTCGTTCGACCTTGAGCGATAAGAAACCGGACAAGACCTTCCTAATTGAAATGTTGCTCTGGCAAGAGTCGCGATTGGGGATCTTATCGGGTATTCGAAAAAACACATGCTTGGATCGGGCAATGAAGTCGTTTTTCCCGAGCTATCGATTCTGTTCCGGTGATAAAAGCATTTGGAATGATGTGTATTACCATGACGAGTATAATCTGCCCAGACTGACGCCTTCCGATGTCGTCATTGATGTAGGTGCGCACACTGGGGCGTTTACTTGTGCCTGCTTGAATAGAGGCGCGAGACGTATTATCGCTTTTGAACCTGATCCCGATAGCTTCGCTCTCGCGATGGAGAACATTCAGGATTATCTAAATAGCCTCGAGTTAACCGCGTCTGTTGAAGTGCATAACTCTGCCGTTTGGCGCAGCGACCGACGGGACATGTTGCGGATAACTAAGACCCGTTTCTCCGCGCTTACCAATTCTTATCAACATGGAGCTCAATCCGTCCTGTTTAACGACAAGGATACCACGCCCGTACATTCGGTCGCGTTGGACAATATCTTGCGTCCGCTTGGAAAGGTTTCGCTAGTGAAGCTGAATTGTGAAGGGGCTGAGTGGCCAATTCTGTTTACATCCACACAATTAGGGAAAGTGACACGCCTCCTGTTTGGGATTCATTCCCTCCCATGGAAGGCTTACGAATTGGGCCGCCGGATCCCGCCGGAATTGTTCGCGGAATTTGGACACTCTACGTTTGAGGATTTAAAGACGCATTTGCAAGAATTCGGCCTGCGGTGCGTCCGCGAACAGATTGAAGGAAACTTCTTAAACGATCCTGATTTTTACTTCGGCAAAGTCGCTTTTGAATGCCGCGGAAATTTGGAGGATAATCCTAGATCCCTGACGGGCCGGTTGGAATGGTACGCAGACGATGGCCAGGAAATCCTGATAAGGAGCAACAAATCCTTGTATTAAGAGAGCGCATATGAATCGCCTTTTCGACTGCTGCGCGATGTCAGGTGCAATCCGGGAAACGGCGGCGGATTTAATCGTCGCAACGAGACGGTTGAAGATGGCCATTCGACAGCTTTCATGAAGAGATCATACTTCATCCAGACTTTTGCAGCTATCGTCTGCATCGGCTTGTCTGGTTGCGATACGACAGGAACCAATGGCAAACAGTTGGCGCATGTGGCTAAGGACTGGTCACTCGTGGTCCGCGCCAGTCAGATAATCCCCGTGTATCCGCTCACCGAGGATCTACTGCCAGGAGATGTGTTCCTGGTGCAATCGCCAATCGAAGACCAGGTTAAGAATTATCATAATAAAGGGTTCTTGCCACTGGACCAACTGCTGGTTCGGCTTCAACCAACGAATTATTCGAATTTTTATTTGGGTGCCTACGGCATTGACAGCCATACTAACACTCCATATCATTGGAAATTCTCCAGAGAATCGCCGACAACCGATCAGCGTGTCGACGCACCCTGGGCTGCATTCCCCTCTTACTCGTTCACGGTTAGGCTCGGTGCTGGCCTTGATTTGGCACTGCCGGTACAAGGTGTGCCGGTCGCTCTCAATCTGATGGGAGCGAGAAGTGCTCACGGTAGTATCACTATAGCCGACGCGCATTCCTACGGTATCGATGTGTTTTCCTTACGCGAGCAACTGGAGGAATGGGCATACGAGCATTCGGCTCGCTTGGCCGAATACGCCCCCATCAATGATAAAACAAACTATTTACGCGTCGTGAATCGAGTTTATTTGACCGGACGAGTCAACGTTTCGATGATAAGCGATGAATCCTTTGGTGCGGCTGCATCCGGCGGTGCTGGCAAAACGTCCAGCATTTTAAGCCTTGTGCCTAACGATACAGCGACAAATTTCGAAAACACCCTCAATTCGATCAAAGCCAGCGTAGAATCGGCCGCGGCGCCGGGCGGGACTCTGAAGCTTATTGCAGCTTCCAGTCGGACCGTCTCATTGGTCGAAACTTTCCCAAAACCGCTGGTGATCGGGTATCTCGGATTCGACTTGCCGATTCTTGCAGATGGCAGGCTGGGATCATCGGTTCCGACTCAAGCCCGACTGACAAAAGTCCAAATGAATCCAGTTCGCATGGTCGTTTTTGGTGAGGATGCTAATTCCGCCCGGATTGACCTTTGGTTGAAAAACGATGCGCGGAATAGCGACCAATTACGGTTGTGGTTGGATCAACAAGGTTACGCTGCTCACGGCGTGACGGATATCATTTTCGGAAAGCGGTATGCTGACTTGCGAACCAAAATCGTCAGCCACTTTCAAATCCAGATCAGATGAAGAAATATGGAAAGTTGAGCAACAACCCAACGGCTCCTTTACAATAACGCCCCAGATACTCGGAAATCTTGACTGCTTGTGACGACATTGGGAAACATCTTGTGCCAACGTTTGATCGCTTCTACGTTGAGAGTCTTAGGGTTGCTCGAAATTCTGTCGCCCGGTTCCCCCGTGAAGATTACCCGAGCTTTGGGAGTTCGCGTGCGCGACCTGGTGGCTGAATTTTGACCGGAGCAAAAGGCAATTTATCTGTCGGCAAGTCGGGAGAGTGTTATCTTGAAATGCGCCTGGAGTGCGATCGCCTGATTTGCCAGCGAATCGAACGCCTTCTGCGAGCCGGAACTCTTTTGGAATCTGGGACTCCCGGTTGTTTTGGGCTTTCCTCGATCGCTTCGTCGCGAATTTCGCGGACTCTATGCCTTTCGGTTGCCGCTCGCACGGACGTTTCAGGAAATCGCATTCCAACCAAATCCGTGGCCGAGGGCCGCTGAGATGATTTCGAGACCACTTGCAACAATTGTTGCTTGTCGTCAGTGTAAATCGTTAATGACTCTTTGAACCGGCTGACCGAGACGTAAAACTGCTCGCGGCCAGCGGCCCGAAACGATTCAGCGCTTTCGGCAATAAACACGCAGTCCACACTCTTGCTCTGTGAACTGTAGGACGTGAGGCAGTAACCGTGCGTCCAATGCGCGAAGTCTTTTGATACCACCCAGCCGTTAGCAAGTTTGAGGTCCCCGTCTTTCGTGAAGCCTTCGACTTTTTTCAAATCCCCGTTGTTGAGCCTTTGCTTCGTTTTCGTGAAGCCGTTCTGGGTGATCCGAATCAGGTCGCCGGCAGCGAGCGCAATCGTCCGGGTTTCATAAACCTGAAACCGGGTGGCTTGGTCCAAGGGAAGCAGCGCAGTCTCATCACTCTGGTGCTTCACACAAACACGACCCTGCTCATCCTGACCGGTCACAGTGACCCGTTCACTGCGCCGGAAACTGGAAGCCGATCACCAACGCGGCATTCCCTTCAACGAAGCCATTGGCAGCGATGCGCTTGGTTTGGACATCATGGCCCGCGGCGTCTTGCAGGACTGGCTTGGCACGTTGTTCACCCAGTACGACCGGATCGCCGCAAAGTTGCTGCCCACCGTTGAAGCCGCCGGTATCAAGCCCAAAGCCGTGCCGCCCATTGGTGAACCCGCCGCTGCCAAACGCGGTGCAAAAGTGAACCTCATTGCCTGAAAGGAGAGTTGTTATGCTGACACATGGTTTGTTTGAGGAAATGCTGGCCGCGTATCCCGCTGAAAAGCGGGAGCTGGCCCGGCAGGTTTTTTACCGTTTCGCCGAAGGCGACAGCACGCAGTTTTTCACCCAGCTTTTCATCGTGCTGGACATTTACGCCCACTATGCCGAGCGCATCCCGCAGACCGTCATTGAAGCGAATCAAGGCTCAATGGCGAATTAGCAGAAATTGCGGGACGAAATCAATTTGCTGGCTCAGGCCATAGATCGGCGAAATGTGAACATCACGAACCACGCTGAAAGGACAGACCAGCTTTGTCACGAGGCAATCGCCGCGTGCAATGAAACCACTAAAAAAGTGGAGGCACTGGTAAAGAACGTCGGCACTCAAGTGAACACAGCGGCCATCGTTGACGCAATCCACGCGCAATTGGACAAGGGCATTCGTGACGAAATCATTGCGCCCTTCATCAAGAATTCACAGGAATTAGGCGAGCGGGTGCTTCCGACTTTGAAGGAAATCCAAAAAGCGTCCACCAAAGCGCACACGCTCTGGATGAAGCATATATGGAAAACCGCATGGGCCGGTACTTTTCTATTCACCTTCACGCTTTTCCTCCTGGCAACGCTGGGCATATACAAGATGTTCGACAACTACGCCGAACGAACAACTGCCGCAAAAATCGCCAACGTCGAACGGCTCATGAATTACAATCAGGAAGCCTTTCGGCAATTGGCCATCGCCCAGGTGCCGGTGAAGGTCACGCGGACGCAAAATAATGGTGTAATGAATCCACGCAGCTTTGCTTTAGTGATCGAAAACGCTGACGCCGCAGAAATGCGTCATGCCGACGGGCGCGACAATGGCATGATCTTCTTTTCGAGCAATCTCTCGGAAGAAATGATTCAGGAGATTCAGAAGCAAATCGAAAAGCTGTCGCAAAAAGCGAAAACCGACGCAAAATAATTTGCTTCCATTCTTCCCTCCGCGACACCAAAACGCCTTCACTAAGCGTTCGGCGTTCTCGTGTCGCGGCCCCGGACGCGCCGACCAGACCGAATTTCCGCGCAGGCTCCCTGCCACCCCTCATCCTGCCGCTGCATTCGCTCTGGTCCGCGCGTCACGTGTGCATTCGCACGGGACGACCAATTTGATGTCCATCCATAGACACAATACCGAAGTGGCTCGCTGAGGCACTGCTTGGTTTCGGTGGCCAAAATCGGCCACGGAAGAAAGCATCGGTGAATAACTTTCTCGTTTCAGTATTGCCGATACCCCGGCGCAGGAGCATGGTGATTGATGCCTCCATGCCCGCAGGAACCATGAATTGCGTAATCCTTTATTTGCTTTGCCGACGAGGCCAACGCAATAGCGCGCTGACAACCGCCGGTGACGGAAAACAAATAAACCAAAACAAAACCGAAAGGAAAAGCATATGAGTAAAACAATCAAGACCATGATCGACCCGGACGACGCCGTCATGCTGCTGATCGATCACCAGAGTGGGTTATTTCAGCTTGTGGCGGACATGGACATGCTGACGCTGCGCAATAATGTGAGCGCGCTCGCGAAGGTTGCGCATCTCGGAAAGATTCCGACCTTTACGACTGCGTCAGTTCCCGACGGCCCGAACGGTCCGTTGATCCCGGAGATCCACAAATACAATCCCAATGCGATTTATATCGCGCGCACTGGGCAGATCAATGCGTGGGACAATCCGAAGTGGGTCGAGGCAATTCAGAAAACCGGGCGCAAGACCCTTCTCATCGCCGGCACTCTGACGAGTGTTTGCATGGCGTTTCCAACTCTCAGCGCGCTGGCCGCTGGCTACAAGGTGTTCAACGTCATCGACGCTTCCGGGAATTGGTCGAAGATGGCGACCGAGATCACGCTCGCTCGCTGCGTGCAGGCTGGTGCGATGCCAATCGACACATACGCTGTCCTGGCAGAAATCATGAGCACTTGGAACCGCACCGACGCGATGGAGTTCGCGGCGATCATGGTGGACCACATTGTGCCCCACTACAGGCTGCTCATCGAGAGTTATGACAAAGCCCAAAGTGTCCAGAGAGACGGTCATGAAACCAAACTGGAACTTCTGAAGACTGGAAACGGCCCAGAGGCAGCGCAGGCAGGCCAGCGCGGGATGCAGCCAGCCGGCATGGAGAGGTAGCCCTGCGAGACAAAGAAGGGAATTCAATCGGGAGGGGCCGCGCTCCAAAGCGCGTCCCTTCCAACAATTCATTTCTGCACGCACCCATGCCAACGATTGATCCAAAAGTTTGCATTGGACATGTGCATCTCAAGGTCGCCGACCTTGAGCGCGCTCTCGCTTTCTATTGTGGGGTGCTCGGTTTCGCGCTGACACAACGCTACGGGAGTGAGGCGGCGTTCATTTCTGCGGGTGGTTATCACCATCACATCGGCCTTAACACGTGGGAAAGCCGGGGTGGTTCGGCGCCACCGCCTGGAACCACCGGACTTTATCATTTGGCTATCCTTTACCCCAAACGCGCCGCATTGGCAGATGCTTTGCGCCGATTGCAACAAGCGGGAGTCCCTCTCGAAGGCGCGTCCGATCATGGAGTGAGCGAAGCACTCTATCTGCGGGACCCGGACAACAACGGAGTGGAACTCTATTGGGATCGGCCCATCGAAAAGTGGCCGCATGGCCCCGATGGAACTCTTGCGATGTTCACGCATCCGTTGGATCTCGATGCATTGCTCAACGAATCACACTAGCGAAATGCAAAAACACAAAAGACAGAATATGAACACGAGTTTATCCGAAGTCGTTTCCGAGCCGGTGAGTTACGGTCCAAACACGGGCTCACCGCCGGAATGTGCGCCAGAATTCATCCGACGCCGCGCCTACCAAATCTTTGAATGTCGTGGAGGCCAGTCCGGCCACGAACTCGATGACTGGTTGCAGGCCGAGGGCGAAATCAAAATCCATTTGGGGCTGATGAAGCAATAACGCGACGCGATGCTTTACATTCCCATCATCGGTGGCAGCACGCGCCGCGACCGGCAAAGCATCAAAGTCGCACGGTTCGTATTCGCGAAATTGCAGAAGCGCAAAGGAGTCGAAACCGAACTACTCGATTTACTCGAATACAACTTTCCCATCATGGAAGAGCGACTGCATCATCGCGACGATCCGCCGCCGCGTTTGCAGGAATACGCGGACAAAATCGCCCGCGCGGACGCACTTATCATCGTCGCTCCCGAATACAACAACGGCTATCCCGGCGTGCTTAAGAACGCGCTCGATTATTTGCTGCCGGAGTATGAGCGAAAGCCCATCGGCATCGTGACCGTTTCGGCAGGCGGTTTCGGCGGCATCAATTGCCTGGCGCAACTGCGATTGGTGACGCTTGGCATGGGCGCGTTTCCGATACCAGAAAGTTTGCCGGTCTCGCGCGTGCGCGACAGTTTCAGGGATGATGGCACTCCAAACGATCCCGCTTACGAGAAGCGCGCGGCTGTGTTTCTGGACGAACTGTTGTGGTTCGCGGAAGCCATCGCCGACCGCAAGGCAAAGGCAAAATCATCCTCGTGACGAAACACGGCAGAACTCTTCTCATCGCGGTCGCGTAGCTACAAATTCTGAGCAGACATGGCAGGTATGCTCACAGAAGCAACAAAGTATTTCGAGCGCGGA
>QHNT01000243.1 GCA_003218515.1 Verrucomicrobiota bacterium
CGCTTGATAAAGTGCAGCACCTGTTGCAGCACCCACCGACCCTCGACGCCATCAAAGCCGGCAAAACACTCGCTGAGATCAAACGGCTTTGGGAGAGTGATCTGGATGAGTTCAAGAAACGGCGGGAGAAATTCTTGATTTATCACTGACGAGCAGGTTGAAAACTCGTAGCAGCAGACGTCTCGTCTGCAGTAGAGGGCGGCATCCTGCCACCCCGGAATCATCGTCCGCGCTTTACCGCGTGCTCAACTATTGCCGGGCGCTGGAAGGCAACCGCGAAACACGAAACACGCGAAAAGAAGACCCCTCACCCTTACCCTCTCCCCATCCGATGCGGAGAGGGTGGTCTTCCGGTCGGGTGAGGGGAATACGCACTTCACATCAGCTTGGTGGTGCCGAGATGCGCCCGCAGATTTCCAGCGCGCTCCAAGGTGTCGGGCGGGGCGCCCGCCACTGCACCCGAGGCGGGTGCGCTCCCCGATTCCGCCTTTCAATACTTCTTTTTCCCGGGCATCGGCGCCGGCAAAACGGCCGGCTTGTCCGCCGGCGTCAGCGTGATGGTCGCGTTCGATTCCCACGGGCGCGACTTGCGATTGATATAAAGCGTGCGCGGAAGAAGTTCGATTTCGTGGCCGAAGAAATCGAACGTCACTGTGCCGGGCAGATAGGTCAGATCCTCGAACTTCACTCTGCCGAACGGAACGGGCTTCTGAGGAAAATCAAAAACGACTGTGCCCGAAGCATTCGTCGTCGTCTCGCCCGGGAAAACAATCTTCAGGTTCGCGATGTTCAATTTTGGCTGATTGACAATGATGGCCGGCGCGCCGGAATGCGCGGTCGTGAACGTGACCTGCCAGGGTCCTCGTCGGGTGCGAAGATGCTGGTCGAACTTGAAACCGCCGATGTAAATCGCCAGCGCCAGCAGCAATCCACCCAGGACCGGTTTCCACAAGCCGCTCGAGCGCATTTGGTGGCGAAGACTTCGCGACGGAAGGCACGATGTCAAGTCGTCGAGGCAGGGACTAGTGGTACAGCTTGGTGGGGCGAGGCTGCTGACAAACCGGCTTGCGAGGAGGCTCGCCCCGTCGAAAATGCAAATTGTGCCAGTACCAGACAGGAGGCAATCGTGATTCAACCAGGAAACAGAATGTTGCTGATCCAGATCAGCAAACCGAGCAGCACGACGCCCAGCGCGAGGCTCCAGCCGATCAGCTTTTTTTCCACCGACAGCAGCGGCTCGTAATCCATCTTCTTCAGCTCTTCGGAAAATTTGGGTTCGTCGGGCATGGCAAAGTCCCTTCGGTCTTCAACCGGTCGCCAACGGCGGCTTGATTCCGTGGAAAAACAACCAGGAGATGATCAGCCCGATCCAGATGATGAAGCCGAACAGGCAGACGAGATAGACCGCGGCGAGCCGGCCAATGCCTTCCTGCCAAAGCCGCCTGAAATTCGAAACTACGCCGATGGTGAAGAAGGCCAGGACAAAGAACAGGACCCGGAAAACATCCGTGCCGGCGGTGATGGTCTTGCTGGTTGCAATGTGAGCGGGAGAGTTGACACACCAAATGAGCAGGACCACGAACGTCAAAGCGTAGCCGAGGACGAATTTGGGAAAGCGCTCCCAGATTTCGATGGCGCGCACCTTTTCGCCGGTCCTGTTTTCAATTTTCGAGCACCAGATCAGGGCGAGGATGAACGACCACACGCCGATGAACATGTCGATGAAAACCTTGACCGTCGTCGCGGTCATTGTCATCCAACCTTCCTGATACTGCACCCCGCTGTCGGCCAGTGCCCGGGCGCAAATCAGCGAGTCCGTAATGGTTCCGCTCGCGATCGCCGCGCCGTCGGTCTTCACCGCCAATCCCATCCACGCGCCGGCCACCATCGGCTCCTGGTACAGGAAATGTTGCGCCACGAACGGCAGCAACAGCAACTCGACCACGGCAAAGATGACCACCAACGAGGAAACCATGATCGGCACAATTGGCCGCGCGCGAATGGCCGCGCCGGTCGCAATCGCCGCGGATACGCCGCAGATCGAAATGCCCGACGCCAGCGGCGCCGCCCATTCGCGGCTGAACCGGAAATATTTTCGCGCGATAAAATACACCAGCGCCCAGTAAATGAGGTAAGCTTCAACGATGGCGCAAAGCCCGCGGAACATGACCGCCTTGGCCAGCCCCATGGCCTCGGCGCTTTTCACGCCGAGTGTCGCCCCCAGCAAGACGATCGCAATTTTGATGTACAGCTCCGGCCGGACTGCGTCCTTCATCAGGCTGGCCAGGCTTGGGAGAAAATTTCCCACAACCAGACCGGCGATCAACGCGACAATGAAACCCGCTTCACCTGTGAGATTCATCGACCACGGGATGCCGAACTTTTTCAGTTCAATCGGCGTCGCTGCGATGTAAGCGAAGTGGCCGATGGCAAAGCAGAAGTAGCTGATGAAGAAGACCAGCGTAAACCCCACAACAAATTTGCTGAATCTGACTCGGAGCGCCGTCTTGGCCGCAACCATGAGCGTTCCCAATAACAGGAGATAGGTGAAGATCAACGAGGCAATGCCTTTCACCCGCGGAAAATCCCTCGAAACGGGAGTCATGCTTTGGACAGCGTCCGTCCAGACATTCGTCTTGACGACCCAGCCGAAAACGTCAACACCGCCAAAGCCGCCCAACGAGACCAGAAAGAGGGAAAGCCCGACGATCAGCGCCAGCCAGTCCTCGCTGACTTTGGGCGTCGCCAGTTTGTCGAGAGGAACCTGCGCGTGGCTGGAACGGCTCGGACTCATCGCGTTGGTTGGGCACCATCACAAATACGAAAATCGTTCGCCGAAGGAAAGCTCTTTTTGCCGGTGCAGGACACGAGCGGCGCATCCGCACACTGTCCTCGTAGCGCAGGTTTCCAAACCTGCCGTATCGCCGATTTCCAAATCGGCAACGCACCAAAACTCTAGCGCCACTTGAACTATTCCCGGTTCGCGGATTTGGAAATCCGCGATACAGCCGACTTGGAAGTCGGCGCTACGGAGGGGCGGTGCGCTGGTGCGCCCGTATATGAGCCGGCGCAAATTGAATTGCGCGTTGGGGCGGACTGTTTTTATGGTTGGGCCGCCAATGGCTGAATCCGCAGAAATCCTGTTTGCGAAACCGGCGGCAACACCGTCGTTGGATCCCGTTTTCCGCCCAGTCTCGACCGGCAACCGCGAGTATCGCAAAACCGTCGCCGCCGCAAAAACGAAAGTTCCGCTGACGATCGCTCTGGAACGGAACAACGGACATGTCTCTGTTTTCAAAACGGAGATTCTTCCGGCCAACTCCGGTCAGGACAAAACTACGCGGCTGTACGTCGAGCGTCTGGTCAAGTTTCTACTGTGGCAGATCGGCGGCTGGAAAATCATGGTCGGCGGTTCACGTGAAATTGGCGATTACATCGCGCAGGTCTATTCGCGCCGTGGCGCGCGGGCGTTCGACGTAAAATTAATGGAGCAGGTTTACGAAAAACCGTTTGTCGTCGAAAGGCTGGATCGCGCGAAGACGCCGGACGCCAGCGAATCGTCGATGGCGCTGGGCGGGCATCTGGACGGCTGCCGCATCGGCTTCGACCTCGGCGCGAGCGATTACAAGCTCGCCGCGGTGAACAACGGTGAACCGGCGTTTACGACGGAAATTCACTGGGACCCGCGCGGGCAGTCCGACCCCGACTGGCATTACGGGAAAATCAACGACGGCTTGAAGCTCGCGGCGAAACATCTGCCACGGGTGGACGCCATCGGCGGCAGTTCGGCGGGCATTTACATTGATAACAAAGTAATGGTCGCGTCGCTCTTCCGCGGAGTGCCGCCGGAGCCGTTCGCGCAGAAAGTCAGGCCATTGTTCCTCAACCTGCGTCAGGAATGGGGTGTGCCGCTGGAAGTCGCCAACGATGGCGACGTGACTGCGCTCGCCGGAGCGATGTCGCTGCAAACAAGCGCCGTGCTGGGCGTCGCGATGGGTTCGAGCCAGGCGGCGGGTTTCCTGAACGCCGAGGGCCGCATCACCGGCTGGCTCAACGAACTCGCCTTCGCGCCGATTGACTACAATCCGCGCGCCGCGGCGGACGAGTGGTCCGGCGACATCGGGTGCGGGGTGCAGTATTTCTCGCAACAAGCCGTCGTGAGACTGGCGCCAGTCGCGGGGATCGAATTGCCGAAGGTTCATCCCGCCGACCAGCTCAAGTTTGTCCAGGATTTGCACCAGCAAGGCGATCCGCGCCCGCCGAAGATTTTTGAGACCATCGGCGTGTATCTCGGTTACGCGCTGGCGCATTACGCGGACATGTATGACTTCCGCCACCTGCTCGTGCTCGGCCGCGTGACCTCCGGCGCGGGCGGCGATCTCATTGTGAAGAAAGCGAAGGAAGTCCTGCGCGCGGACTTTCCCGAAGTGGCGCAAAAGATTTCTCTTCATTTGCCGGACGAAAAGAGCAAGCGCGTCGGGCAGGCGGTCGCGGCGGCGAGTTTGCCGGAGATCAGGAAATAATTACTCATGAGACCGTTGAGATGGGCCACATTCTCGTTCCCCTCTCCCCTGGGGAGAGGGAGAATCCTCCGCCG
>QHNT01000010.1 GCA_003218515.1 Verrucomicrobiota bacterium
GACGCCTCTCCGAATCAGTCGCCACCGCCGCTGCCGCGAACAGTGTCAGTACGCTACCGCCTCACCAAGGGGGACCTGTTCCATTGGCAGGTTTATCAGATCATAAGGAACCGGGTCCTTCTTGGCCTCTTCATCCTGTGCAGCACCTTCCTGGTTGTTTCCGACCTGAGCCAGCCCGATATGGCTGGCCGCTCTTTATGGTTCAAATGCTTTTTCGTGGTATTTTTCGCTCCGCTATTTGGCGGGATCGTTTTCCTGCTGAGTTTTGTGCCCCTTGGACTTATGGTTGCGTTCCGCAGCCAACCGGGGCCTCGTTGTTGAGCACCTTCTCGAGGTAACCGAGGCCGGGCTGATCGAGCGCACGGACGTTAACGAGTCACTTCACCGCTGGACCGGGTTTCACAAGCTCATATCGACCAGGAAGTACTTTTACATTTTCGTGACCGACGCCATCGTGCATGTTGTCCCCAAGCGGGCATTTGATTCGGAAAATGAGGCGCGAGTATTCCAAACTGCAATCGAGAGGCGGGGCAGCCCGAGCTAACCCGGCTGCTACAGGCAACGGCGCGATGGCGTCTATGTGCCATACCGGACGCCCTCGGCGCGTCGTGCTTGAGCAGGGCTGTTGGCTGGAAACCGTGCGGTCGTCGCGTGAGCGCTGTCAGAGAGATACCATGAAGATGCGACTGGAAATCCTCGGTCGGCGTGATCCTTGGCCCGCCCGAGCTTTTGCGCCAACAGGCACTGCCCATTGGCCCGGCGGGCTGACTCTTATCGAGTTGCTCGTTGTGATAGCGATCATCGCCCTGCTGGCCGCTTTATTGCTCCCAAGCCTGGCGCGGGCCAAAGCCACCGCTCAGTCCGCGGCTTGCAAGCACAACCTGCGGCAACTGGGGATAAGTTTGCAGACTTTTCTCTCGGAAAATCACTACTACCCGGTGAACAACCTAAACAGGAAGCCCGCGAGCGGACCAGATTCTGACCGGTTTTGGACCGGCAAGTTGGTGCGTGAGGCGTTTGGTATCTCCCGGCCTGCGACGAATTTCAACCAAAAGGGAGTGTGGCGTTGCCCATCAGCTCGATGGGATGATTCCATGCTGAGAGGTGGTGGCATTCCGTTGAGTAGCTACGGCTACAATGACGATAAGTTTAAAGGCAACGCCCTGAGAGCCCCGGGCAACATGTTTGGCTTGCAGGGTCACTATGATCCAGATACGGACTCCTTCAGGCCGATCGCCGAGTCCGAAGTGGTTGCTCCCAGCGATATGATGGCTATAGGGGATAGCTTTGAGGGCAACTGGCTGTTCGTGCGCAGACCGATTGAAGTGTTTGTACAATGGGGAAACATACTTACCCGTCACCAAGGCAAGGCCAACGTGGTGTTTTGCGACGGCCATGTTGAATCGCCGAGACTGAAGTTTCTGTTTGAATACACTAGCGATACGGCACTGGCGCGTTGGAACCGCGACCATCAGCCACACTCTGAGAAATGGTAACCCCAAGCGATGCACCGAATGAGCGACCCGCCTTTCCAATCGAAGCGCTGCCGATTCATCGAGCGTCGTTGGCGGTTATGACTGGAGTTCCGGCGCTCATCGGTGATTGTCGTTGGCCGGTTCGATTCGTCACTATGAAGACGCAACCGAACGCCGGCAAAAGCAAACGAGACGCACAGGCAGGCAAACAGCGATTGATTGAGGGATGTTTCATGGGGCAATCAATCGCGGTGGGGCCGTGCGGACCCGGAGAGCACAGCAGCAAACTGATTCGCTCCCAACGGCCGCGCCAGACCCGACACTCAACAGGTCTTGCCCGCGACGCCCGCCCGCTCCCGGAACGATTCACCCTCGAAGCAAGAGTTCTTTGCAGATGGCGACCAACCCACGGAGTCGTACGCGGCAGCCAACGGACGAACCGCCAACGCACGACCGGCGCGGCTTCGTTTCTCTGCTCGGTTGGTGACGGCGAACGGCACGGCGAGCCGGTGCGGACACTCTGACTAAACTCGAACCTTGTCCGCGCCGGTCGGCGGGACGGACGACGACACGAACCGACTGACTTCTGATAACAGCGAAGGCGGCGCGTTAGTGGCGTGGCGCTTGCCGGTTTCAGCAATGCGCCATGACAGGAACGGGCCGACGAGCGACAACTGGCGGCTGCCGATTCATTGCGCCGTCACTGTTGGCTCATCTATTCCAGCAGTCATTCGAGTAACGCGCAGTAGCGCCAAAATGATCACGGCGATGAGCAAGTAAATTCGTTCCTGTTGAGGGTCAGCGTAAATTTCGCGTAAGCTTCGTTTGAAATTTCGCGCCTTAACTACTCTCTATTTTCCGCAAACTGACGGGCACGCGATGAGCGTGCAACGTTTACATTTTCACCCTCTCCGGCTGTCGGTGCCGAGTCCGCGAGCGTCGGGGGGACGACACTCTGACTAATTTGGTTTCGTCATATTGTGGTATCAGCCTGCTTCAAGCCTTTTGTTTCCGCCATTTGCCCCACTTCGTGCGATGAACGTTCACACACCGATCCGGCGACTGTGCTTTTGCTGCTGGTTGCGGGATTCCTTTTGAGCGACAGCTTGCGTGGTGAATTTATGAATGAATGAATCGGCGACGCGGCTCATGTCCTGGCCCGGATATTTCTCCGCGAGAAACTCTTTGACCTGCGCAGTCATGTCGTCCGTCCAAATCTGCAATGCTTGCCGCTGATCGTGCGTGAATGCTTTGAGGACTTCCACGGCATTCCGTCCTCGGCTGCAGATTTCATTCCTGCCATTGGCTGGGAAATGCTCCACAACCGCGTATTCGGTCCCGTTGGCTGTAGGCCGGTGGCAAACAAAGATGTTGTCGAAAAGATGAATGCTCTCATGCCATTGTGAGCCGTCGTCGGCCAGGAGCGGATTTCCCTGCGGTGGTCTCTGTGAAGCCGCCAGGACATCCAGGGCGGTCTTTGCAACGTCGCGTTCGAGGTGTTTAACCGCGTCGCGGCTCGTTGGAAACTGTTTGAGCGGTTCAGCGAAGTGACGCACAGTTTCCACGTGGGCTTGGTCCTCGATTTCCGTTGGACGCCGGTTATTGAAAGGATTGTCATTCATAGCGACCTCATTCGGATTTCAACAGTTTCAGCAATTCCTCGCGCGGCACGAGCAGTTTACCGCGCAGTGCCCGACACACTTTGAGTTTACCCCGTTGGATGAGGCGGTAAACACTGAAATAATTGACGCCCAGGAGATCGGCGGCTTCCTGGACGGAATACGCGAGCCGTTCCGGCGTGGTGGTCGGCGATGATTCAGGTTTTGGAATAGTTTCCATAGTGATTTTGATTGGTTAAGTCATTGGCGCAGAGAACGGCGGGAACGCAGCACGCGGAACGAACGCAGGCCGAGGAGAGACACGAGCACCGCACGAACATAATACAAGCAACTGCGCGGACGCATTTCCGGCAAATGCCGTTTGTTGCATGGTCGATGTCTGATTCTCTCTGTGAAAAAACAAAGCCCCGGCTTTGGTTTTTCCAAAGCCGGAACCTAAGCGCAAGACGAGCCGGAACGCCGCCGCTGTCAACGGTGGAGGCGAGTGCGAGCCGCACTGGCGATCACGAGCACTACCTTGACAGCACAAGGCGGCGGCTCCGGCTAGTTCGCTCGCGGTGCATTTCACCCACTGATGCGGTGAATTATCGAGCGACATTCGCCGGTTGGTCGTTCGGCCAAACCTTGATGCGGTTACCTCAAATGTTTCAGAACTCGCTTGGTTACACGCAACAGCGCCCAAGCGATCAAAGCGATGAGCGAGTAAAACTCCCGCTTGAATATAATCTTCATGCGCGTAACTACCGAGAGTGCCCTGGCGAATTGATGGCCACGCGATGAGCATTGAGAGGTTGACAGTTTCATCCTCGGCTGCTGTCGGTGGCGAGCAGTGCCGGGCATATCGTCCCGGCAACGCGGAGCCACGGACAGCGAGCCGTTTAGGTGCTCCCATTCGGTCAAAGCAGGCGCGTGCTGGCAGGACACGCGCGGATTTAGCAGCGGGGGCTGACGGCACGGGCCTGCGAGCGCTGGCAAGCAATTGCGGTTTCATAATGGTAATGCGGATGCGTTCAACGTTCCGTCAGCTTTAATCCTGGCTGGCCGTCATCATGACCGCTCTTGACCCGCGCCGGCTGGCTCGCTGTCACGGTCGGCTTGCTGCTCGCGGTGGCGCGTTTGTTCAAGCGGCGGACACGTTGCCTTGCGGCTTTGTTGCCGCTGCCGATCCAGCGGCTCAGGCAGTCGCGCAGTCGCGCCGGACTCACCGGCACTCCGGCAGTCTTCAACTCGGCGGCCAGTTGGCCGCTGCTCCAGCCTTTGCGATGCAGCGCGAGCAATTTTTCGCGCAACGGGTCAAGCAGGTCTTCGGCGGTCCTCCGTTTTTTCGGCGGCTCGCGTTCCGCCAATTGGGACAGCTTTTTGTCGAGCGCCGTGTAATCCAGCTTCGCGGCGATCTGCGCGTAATCAATGCGTGTGCTCATACAGCTTCACTTCAGTTTCTCTTTCGGCTCGCCTTTGGTTTTCTGTCGAGCAGCCTTTGCGCCTGGCGGCGAGCGCGCCAGCGCATTGGGGTGCAGCGTCACGCTGCCCGGCTCAAGGCGGGGTAAGTGTCATACCCCATTCCTTCTTTTCCTTTACCACATCCGGCAGCTTCAAGTGGTGCCGCTGGGGCACCACTTAACGCCGCCTTTGGGGATACATTCCAGGGCGTGATGCACGTTTTCATCGGCCTGTTCTTAACCCAGGGCCGGGACAAAGATTGGGACTGTGGTTCACAATCTGGTCGCGGCTTTCGTGGCAGAGTCCGGCACATGAATGGCGAGCCGTTCACGCTCCTGACCATAGTTCTTACTGCACCGTCATTCCGTTCAATGCCTGCACGAAATGCTCCCGCC
>QHNT01000072.1 GCA_003218515.1 Verrucomicrobiota bacterium
ATCTTGCCTCGCTCGGCTCCGATGCGCCAGTGCGTTCGATGAAAGAGGTCATCGAGTTCAATGAACAGAACCGGGAGAGGGAAATGCCCCACTTCGGTCAGGAGATTTTTCTCAAAGCACAGGCAAAAGGGCCGCTCACGGACAAAGCCTATTTGGATGCTCTCGAAAAAAACCGCCGCTTGGCGCGAGACGAAGGAATAGACGCAGTGATGAACCAACATCAGCTCGACGCGATTATCACGCCCACTGCCGGGCCCGCCTGGATGACGGACCTGGTGAATGGGGATCACGAGACGGGTGGCAGTTCGGGGCCGGCCGCAGTGGCCGGGTATCCGAGCATCACCGTGCCGGCGGGAGAGGTATCGGGTCTGCCGGTGGGTATCTCGTTCTTTGGCCGGGTTTATAGTGAGCCGACGCTGCTCAAGCTGGCGTTCGCTTTTGAACAAGCAACCCAGGCGCGCCAGCCGCCGCCGTTCCTGCCGACCGCGCGGAGCTGACAAGCGAAACGTTGCGGCGGGGGTTTTTGTGGCCCGGCGCCGGCCGCCGTATGACTCAATTTGTATTCATCGAATGAAACGCGTGTTTGCCCTCCGAACGCGGGCGTTGCTGGCCGCGACGCTGCTTGGCATTCCGTTCCTTCACGCCCGCGGCGAACCGGCGCGCGGTGAACGCGGCATCGTGGCGACGGTTCATGCGCTGGCGACCGAGGCAGCGATTGAAGCTTTCAAGAAGGGCGGCAATGCCATCGACGCGACGGTGGCCGCGGCGCTGACGCTCGGAGTCGTGGACGGCCACAACTCGGGCATCGGCGGAGGTTGTTTCATGCTGATTCGGCTTGCCGATGGGACGTTCGTCGCCATCGACGGTCGCGAAACCGCGCCGAGTGCGGCCACGCGCGACATGTTCGTACGGAACGGCAAAGTCGTTCCCGAACTCAGTCTCACCGGGCCGCTGGCGGCCGGTGTGCCGGGCGCATTGGCGGCTTACGATTACGCGCTCCGTCGCTACGGAAAACTTTCGCTGAAGGAACATCTGATGGCTGCGGCAGAAATCGCGGAGAACGGTTTCCCTCTCAACCGCCATTACGCCGAGCGACTGGCCGCCAGCGCAAAGGAGCTGAATAGGTTCGAAGCGTCGCGCGCTGCGTTTCTTCCCGACGGCCGGATGAAACGGCCCGGGCAGATTCTGCGGCTGCCGGACCTGGCCGGAACTTATCGCGCCGTCGCGGAGAACGGCATCGACTGGTTTTATCGCGGGCCGTTCGCCGGGATCACAGCGGACTGGATGAAATGGAACGGAGGCCTGCTGATGGCGGAAGATTTTCGCAACTACCACGCGAAATTGCGCGAGCCGGTCACGACGATGTATCGCGGTTACCAGATCATCGGCTTCCCGCCGCCCAGTTCGGGAGGCGCACACGTCGCCCAAATCTTGAATATCCTGGAAAACTTTGACCTGAAGGCGATGGGCCCAGACTCCGCCGACTTCATTCATGTTGTGGCGGAAGCGATGAAACTTGCGTTTGCCGACCGCGCCTATTGGCTGGGCGATCCGGATTTCGCCAAAGTCCCGCGCGAGCTCGTTGCGAAAGGATATGCCGCCAGACTGGCCAAACAAATTGATCGGCGCCATGCCGCTGTTGTGCCGCAGCACGGAATGCCAGACCGCGCCAACGAAGATTTCTTCGGCAAGCACACGACGCACTTTTCCACCGCCGACGCGGCAGGGAACTGGGTCGCTTGCACAGCGACGGTGAACACCTCGTTCGGCTGCAAAGTGGTTGTTCCCGGCACCGGGGTGGTGCTGAACAATCAGATGGACGATTTCTCCGCGCAACCCGGCGCCACTAATTATTTCGGTCTGATCGGCGCGGAAGCCAACGCCATTGCGCCCGGCAAACGCCCGCTGTCGAGCATGAGCCCGACGATTGTGTCAAAGGACGCCACACCGATTTTGTCGCTGGGCGCCGCCGGCGGCCCGACCATCATCAGCCAGACGGTGTTGGCGATCATCAATACGATTGACTTCGGCATGAACCCCGCGACAGCTCTTGCTCAACCGCGTTTTCACCATCAATGGAAACCGGACGAACTCGTCGTCGAAAAGCGCATTGGCGAAGACGTGCTGGGCGAACTGGCAAAGCGCGGACACAAACTGAAGCCCGTTGATTCACTCGGCGCGGCCCAGGCGGTTGGTGTGGATTTGAAAGGGCAGGGCTTCGTCGGCGCGCACGACCCGCGCGTGGAAGGCAAGGCGGCGGGTTGGTAGCGGAGACTGTATCAGGTTTGAATTGTCGTCCGGCTCAACCAACCGGGCACACATCCGGTACCTGGGACAATCGAATTGAAAGGAACACACAGAGCCGCCAACATGGATGAGTGCAAAGCGTCCCACCGCGAATTCTTCCCGGCATTCTGCTCGGGCTGTTGCTCGTCTCCATTTCCGCCGCAGGCTCTGCGCAGGTCGAGTTGTGGCTGACCAATCCGGACAAGTCGGCGTTGTTCCAGCGGCAAAGCGCGCTCCTCACCTTCGCGGAGACCACAAGCAAGCATCCGACCATCGAGGTGGATGACACGAAGACCTATCAGACGATCGACGGTTTCGGGTTCACGCTGACGGGCGGCAGCGCGACGCATATCGTCCGAATGGAACCGGCGGCGCGGGCGGCGTTGCTGCGCGAGTTGTTCGCGACGGATGGCACCAACATCGGCACAAGCTACCTCCGTCTGAGCGTCGGGGCGTCCGACCTGAACGAGCGCGTGTTTTCGTACGATGACCTGCCGGCCGGGAAAACCGATCCGGAGATGAAAATGTTCGACCTCGGCCCCGACCGCGCCGATGTCATCCCGGTGCTCAAGGAAATCCTGGCGATCAATCCCGCCATCAAACTCCTGGGATCGCCCTGGTCGGCGCCCACCTGGATGAAGACCACCAATGACACTCGGGGCGGAAGTCTAAGGCCGGAATTCCATGATGCGTACGCGAACTATTTCGTGAAATACGTCCAGGCCATGAAAGCGGAAGGCATCCGGATTGACGCCGTCACAGTCCAGAACGAACCGCTGCATCCGGGCAACAATCCGAGCATGTTCATGCCCGCGCAACAACAGACTGAGTTCATCAGGCAAAACCTCGGCCCGGCCTTCGCTGCGGCGAAGCTCGACACGAAGATCATTTGTTACGACCATAACTGCGATCGGCCGGATTATCCGCTCTCGATCCTGAGCGATCCCGAGACCGCGAAGTACGTGGATGGCTCGGCGTTTCACCTGTACGCCGGCAAGATCGAGGTCCTCACGACCGTGCATGACGCGCATCCGGACAAAAACGTCTATTTTACCGAGGAATGGGTGGGCGCGCCGGGCAATCTGCGGAAGGAACTGACCTGGCACGTTCGCGAGTTGATCATCGGCGCCACCCGCAACTGGAGCCGGACCGTGTTGGAATGGAACCTCGCCTCGAATCCCCGCCTGGAACCGCACACCGACCGTGGCGGATGCGACCGGTGCCTCGGCGCAGTCACCATCGACGGCAACAAGGTCACGCGCAATCCGGCCTACTACATCATCGCGCACGCCGCCAAGTTTGTCCGGCCAGGCTCGGTGCGCATTGCCTCGAACACGCTGGCGACGCTCCCCAACGTCGCCTTCCAGACACCGGACGGAAAACAGGTCCTGATCGTGCTCAACAACAGTTCAGAACGGCAGACGTTCAACATCGTGCATCGGGGAAAACTCGTAACGTCCAATCTGGACCGCGACGCGGTGGAGACCTTTGTGTGGTAGCGGGCGACGCGCCTGGGTTTAGAACTCCGCCCATGAATGGCGAACGGAGCGCGGCGTCGATTACCAAATATTCGCCGGCAATCAACTGGCTTGCCGACGTTGAAGCGGGCTGAAGCCCGCGCTCCGGTATTATGAGATGGCTTCTAACCTGGGAATTTCACACTCTTCTGTGGCGATGCTCTGCGACGCGCGGCACAATGTTCAAACGAAAACTCAACGCCATCGGTGCGGCATCTTTGTAGTTCATCCACCCAAACAGAATCACAAGCTCCGTAGGAGCGACAGCTTACCTCTATGCCGCTCCTGACGGAGCTTTGATTCGTTCGAATCGGCCAACCTACAAAGATTACGACCCACTGGGGCTGTAGAGACGTTCTGTGAGCGTCGCGGAACAAAGTCCATCAGCACAGCGGCGGTCACAGGCCGGTGAGGGCACCGGGCCTACAGACTGCGCGCGCCCACGCGCCGCAGCACAATTCATTGGCCGCGAAAATCCTCGGCGAACGCCTTCGGGTTCAATTCCTCGCCGGTGGCGAATTTGGTCAGGTCATTCCAGGGAAGCGTTTTGCCCGGAGCGAAGACGCGTTTCGTCATGTATTTGCCGACGCTTTTGTGGCCCGCGTAAAGCGCGTGAGCGGGATCGGTCTTGAGCACTTCGCGCGCGATGGTGTGATGGACCTGTGAGGCGAACAATTGTCCCATCATGTAATTGTGGTAATAAGCCGGCGAAACGACGATGTGAATCTTGCTGGCGTAATCGGGCGCGTTGCGGCCTTCGGGACGTTTCACCATTTGGTATTTCTCCACCAGGTCCCACCAGAGCCTGTTCAAATCCTGATCGGGATGAGCATAGAGTTCCTTCTCGAAGCGCAGCATCACCTGGCACCAGCGTGAAAAGATGAGCAGTTGGTTGCGCAACATCTTTGAGCCGGCTTCGTTGAACGCTTTCGGGTCGGGCACGGTCACGCCCATCCTTTGCAGCCAGTCGGCGCTTCTGGCCGCGCGTTCGAACATCATGGCGACGCCTTCGGTGGTCAGGATGTGCGACTCCATGCGCAGCACGTAGGGAACGCTGCGTGGAATGTTCTTGCTGCTATAGACCGAGTGCCCCAGTTCGTGAAGCATCGTGCCCAGCCAGTATTCGTTCGGCACAATGTTGGCCAGCACGCGGACGTCGCCCTCGCGATCCATGTCCGTGCAGAACGCGTGCGGACTTTTGCCCGGCTTTTCGTAGAGATCGCTGCGAGCGATCACGTCGTCAACCGGCAGGCCGATGCCGGCGTAGTAATCCTTGCAGACTTTGAGGATGTTCACATTCGCATAGACCGCGTCGAGGTCGGCGCCAAAGACGGCGGGCGGCTCCTGGAAGAACGGGTCGTGATAATGCCAGGGCCGCAATTCATCCACGGAGACGCTGCAGTTCTGGGCGAGTTTGGAGTCAATCTCCGTCTTGGCACGGCGGAACGGTTCGCGCGTGAGCTCGTCGAGCCGATCGAACAGAGCCAGCACCTGCTCTTGCGATTGCTCGTTGAGATAAAGCTGCAGCACGTGATAGTCCCTGAATCCAAGCTGGCGTGCCGCCTCATTGCGCAACCCGACCAACTCCTTCAGGTCCCTATCGACCACGCTGCCCACCCGCTTGCTGGCTTCCCACACTGCTTTTCGTTGCGTCGAATCCTTCGATTCCTTCAAAATCTTGCGCACCTCGCTGTCCGTCATTTCTTTGTCATTCACCTTCGCTCGGAAGACGTTGAAGGCCTGCTCGATCGCATTGGCTTTGGCGGTAATCTTCTTTAGCAGCGCCGGCTCGACCTGCTTTTCGAGATACATGAGATAGAGCACGTCGATCTGGCGGGCCAGCAAGCGATCGCGGAGTTTGCCTGCCTTGATCGACTTGAGTTCCGCAAATGGCTTCTGGTCGGCCAGCGCCTCGTCGAGTTTGTTCTGCGCTGCTTCCTTGGCCTTGAAGTCCGCGTCTTTCCCCGACACATTGGCGTTCCACCAGGTCAAATTGACCTGCCTTTCCAATGGCCGAATCCTGGCCTCGTGTTCGGCAATGAATTTGCGGGCGCGAGCGTCCTCGGCTGGACGAGCCACAGCACGCGTGGTGAGGACGGACAAAGCAATCGTCAGAGGCACTATCGGATGGGAGATAAAGCTCTTCGAGTTCATTCCGGGCAAGTAAACTTCGCCTGCCCCGTGAGATAAAGCACTTTTCCAAGTCCGCCATTCGTGGCTCGCGCAAGCCCGGCCCAGACGCGCGCAGCGTTCATCGCTTGACTCGCTATCTCACAGGAGGGATGCCCGCCGCGTCGGACCAGGTTGGTCATTGAACCGCGCAGACAACAAAACACCTGGGTTGAACGCTCGCCCTCACCCCGGCCCTCTCCCCCAGGAGAGGGTGACCGGTGAGGCAAGCGCGGGGATAGCTTCAACTCACCGGTTGCACTCGCCGCCTCGTTATTGAGGTTCTCCTCAAAATGCTCGTACGCCAATGACGCTCGTATCGCGACGGGGCAGCGAACAATTCACGCTCTCCTGGGGGAGAGGGCCGGGGTGAGGGCGAGGCAAATTTATCTCTCCCGCAACCCCAGACATCGACGTGACGATGCTCTCGCACTTCCCGCAGTAAGACGATATCATGTGTAGTCACTGGGCTGTCCACCCGCCGTCGATGATGAAGTCGGTGCCGGTAATGTAGCTCGCGTCCTCGGAACAGAGATAAACCGCCAATTGACCGACTTCCTCCGGTTTGCCCCAGCGACCGAGCGGGATTTTGGAAATGAACTGCTGGTTCAGTTCCTGGTTCTGAAGGATCGCCGCGTTCAGCTCGGTGGCGAACGGGCCGGGGCTGATGCCGTTGACGGTGATTTTTTCCGGGGCGAGTTCGAGGGCCAGAGCGCGGGTGAAGCCGAGCAGAGCGGTTTTGCTGGCGCAGTAGGCCGCGCGTCCAGGGAGGGCGACATGGCTCATGATCGAAGTCAGATTGATGATCCGACCGTACCCATTTCCTTTCATGGGCGGGACGAAGGCCCGGCACATGAGAAAAACGCTGGTGACGTTGGTGTCCATGACCTGGCGCCATTCATCGAGGGCGAAGTCGGTGACTGGTTTGCGGAGGTTGATGCCGGCGTTGTTGATGAGGATGTGTGGATTGCCAAATTTTTCGGTCACGCCTGTTTCCAATCGGCGTACTTGCTGTTCATCCGTCACGTCAATCTGGAAAACGTCGGCATCGGTCCCGAGTTGGCGGACAGCGACGGCGGTTGTTTTCAACTGTTCGAGGTTGCGCGAGACCAGAGCGAGTTTGGCGCCGGCCTCGGCCAGCGCGAGGGCCATCGCTCTGCCGAGTCCCTTGCTGGCGCCGGTGATGACGGCGACTTTCCCTTGTAATTTTTTTGTGTTCATGATGCGGGGAGTTATAGCAGGAAGGTCAGCGCCGGGAAAGGTTTAGCGCAGCCTACCTTTCTCCTTGTTTTGAACCGCCTCTCTGTTAGTAAGAGCGGCGAGTGAGCCGAAAATTTCGACTGGGCATTCTCGGTTCGGGCAAAGGCTCGAACCTGGCGGCCATTGCCGGGGCGTGTGAGGCCGGGCAGGTTCCCGCCGAAGTGGCGATCGTGCTTAGCGACGTGGCCGACGCCGGAATTCTGGCGCGGGCGAAGGAGCGGGGCATCCACGCCCGATTCATCGCGCCGGGAAAATTCCGCACGAAACTGGACGATGAGGCCGAGCGCGCCTACATCGCCGCGTTGCAACAGGCGCAAGTGGATTGGATCGCGCTGGCCGGGTTCATGCGGATTTTGAAAGGCGATTTTCTCCGCGCTTTTGCGCCGCGAGTGGTCAACATTCATCCCGCGTTGCTGCCGTCGTTTCCGGGGCTGGAAGCGTGGAAGCAGGCGCTGGATTATGGCGTCAAGGTCACCGGTTGCACGGTCCATTTAGTGGACCAGGGCATCGACACAGGTCCGATCATTGCGCAGCAGATTGTGCAGGTGCTGGACGGCGATACCCCCGCCAAGCTGCACGAGCGGATTCAGGAAGCGGAACAGGAGCTTTACCCCAAGGTGATTGCGGCGCTGTTACGCGGCGAGATTCTTGTGCAAGGACGAAAGACGCTCTGGAAAAGGTAACGTCAACGATTTGAAATCGAAAAAGAAAAAGTTGATCTTGCCCCGGCGGACCTGGGTAATCAATCCGGTCACACGGGTGAAGCGATCGGCCAAGGTGTATTCGCGCCGGCGCGCGAAGCGGGCTCGGACGCATGACGAAGAATAAAACTGTTTTGAAACTCGGTTTGCCGAAAGGCAGCCTGGAGCAGGCCACCCTCGAAAAGATGGGCAAGGCCGGGTTTAATATTTCGGTGAGCGAACGTTCCTACGTCCCTTACGTGGACGATGAGGAGCTGGAGATCCGATTGATCCGGGCGCAGGAGGTCAGCCGTTACGTCGAGCATGGCTATCTGGATTGCGGCATCACCGGCCACGATTGGATTCAGGAGAACGGTTCGGACGTGCACGAGGTTTGCGAATTGTTGTTCAGCAAAGCCACGCGACAACCGGCGCGCTGGGTCCTGGCCGTGCCGGAGAGTTCGCCGATAAAGTCAGTGAAGGACCTGGACGGCAAACGCGTCGCAACTGAAGTGGTCAATCTGACAAAAAAATATCTGCGAGAGCATGACGTGAAGGCTGAAGTGGAATTCTCCTGGGGCGCGACCGAGGTGAAGGCGCACGAACTTGTGGACGCGATTGTGGAGATCACCGAGACCGGTTCGTCGCTTCGCGCGAACAAACTGCGTGTCATTGACACGCTGCTGGTTTCGACGCCGCGATTGATTGCGAATCATGCGTCGTGGAAAGATAAATGGAAACGGCGGAAAATCGAGACGCTGGCATTGTTATTGGAAGGCGCGCTGGAGGCGGAGGCGAAGGTGGGATTGAAGATGAACATCGCGGAAAAGAATCTGGCAAAGTTGTTGAAAAGTTTGCCCGCCCTGCGTAATCCAACCGTATCGAAGCTGAGCCAACCGGGCTGGGTGGCGGTGGAGACGATCATTGACGAGCACATCGTCCGCGAGTTGATACCGCAACTCAAGTCCGCGGGCGCGGAGGGCATCATTGAGTATCCGCTGAACAAAGTCGTGTATTAACCGAAACCTAAATGTTATGGGTTCATTAAAGAAACGTCGGAAAGCCAAAATCAACAAACACAAACGGCGCAAGAAGCTGCGCCTGCATCGTCACAAGAAGCGTACCTGGCAGCAATAGTTGCCAGCGTAGAAAATAGTGTTAACAGTTTAGGCAAAAGCAGTCCCGCTCAGGCGGGACTGCGCTTTTGTAACACCGGCGTTGTTTCAGCCAATGAATCGTTCTCTGCACGGTTTAGCCGTTATCGCAATACTGGCCGGCGCATGGTTGTCCGGTTGCGCGAGCGGACCGCGCGCGGAAAAGAGCGCCGGCCGGCCGGGAGAAAGCCTCGCCAAAGAAAGACGCTCAAAGCCCGGCGGTGAAACGAATGAGGAATCGGCGGAGCGCCGCGTCAAAGCCATCGCGCATTTCGCCGCCGGTATCAGCGCCGAGTTGAACGACGACGACCCTGTGGCGCTGGAGCACTATCTTAAATCTGCCGCCGCTGATCCGGGCCACGAGGCGCTGGTTTTGGAACTGGCCCGCCGCTTTTTACAGAACAAACAAGTTGACCAGGCGATTGACCTGCTGGCCAAAGCGACTGGTTCGCCGAGCGCTTCGGGTAAGCTGTTGGCCTGGCTGGGGCTGGCGTACGCCGAGGCGGGAAAAACGGACCTCGCCATCCAGGCCGATCAGGCTGCGATAAAACAGTCTCCCGACCTGCTCATGGGTTACCGTAATTTGTCTGCGATTTACCAGCAAAGCCGTCAGCCCGGCGAGGCGCTCAAAGTACTGGACGACGCGAGCGGCCAGTCCTCCGGCGACCCCCAGTTCTGGATTGAACTGGGCGAGCTTTACGCCAACTATAATCAGCTGCATCCGGAGGAAAGCCAGAGCCTCAAACCGAAAGTGGTCGCCACGCTGGACCGCGCCGCGGCGCTGAAACCGGAAAATCTGCTGGTCATTCAAAGGCTGGCCGACGGCTACAAATCAGCGGGCGAATTTGCCAGGGCCGAGGAATATTACCTGGAGTTGCTCGACCGTTTTCCGGCGTTGCCGGGCACGCGCGAGAAGCTGGCCGACATTTATCTCCGCACCGGAAAGAAAGACAAAGCGGCCGAACAACTCGCCGCGATTTCGCGCGACAACCCGCGCAACGAGCAGGCCTATTATTATCTGGGCAACATCGCCTACCAGGAGAAGCGCTTTTCCGACGCCGCGAACTATTTCGAACAGGCGCTGACGCTCAAGCCGGAGTTCGAACCGGTTTATTACCGGCTGGCCGAGTTGAAGATCAACCTGAACAAGCCGCAGGAGGCGCTCGATCTTCTGGAGAAGGCCCGCGCCAGGTTCAAACAGAACTTCTTGATGGAGTTCCTGAGCGGAGCGGCGCACGCGGGCGCCAGGAATTACGGCGAGGCCGTCAAGCATTTCACGGAAGCGGAAGTGATTGCGAAGGCCGGCGAACCGGACAGCCTCACGTACTCCTTTTATTTTCAGTTCGGCTCGACGCTGGAACGCCACGGCGACCACGCGGAAGCCGAGAAGTATTTCCGCAAATGCCTCGAACTGTCACCGAACTTCGCGGAAGCGATGAATTACCTCGGTTACATGTGGGCCGATCGCGGGGAGAACCTCCACGAGGCGAAAAAGCTGATCGAAAAGGCGGTGGAACTGGAGCCGAAGAACGCGGCGTACCTCGACAGCCTGGGCTGGGTGCTGTTCAAGCTCAACCAGCCGCGCGAGGCGCTCGAGTGGCTGCAAAAAGCCGTTCAACAATCCAAGGAACCCGACCCGACCTTGTACGAGCACCTGGGCGATATTTATGGCCAGTTGAAGGAATTCGACAAAGCGCGCGAGGCGTGGCGCAAGTCGATCGAGCTGGAACCAAACAATCGGGTCAACAAAAAACTTGATGCCTTGCCCGCCGGAACCGCGCCTGCGAAGTGATCATGGGTTATCTCTTCAAGAAGCATTATACCCGCGACGAAGCGCGCGGGCTGCTGCCGTCGATCCGGCAGTGGTTGCAAAACCTTGCCGGGTTGCGCCAGGCGCTTGCCAGGCACGATCAGCGTCTGGCCGGCCTGCTTTCCGGCGGCAGCGACGCGGGCGGCGAAACGGTCAACCAATGGGTCGAAGCCATGGCTGACATCAAAGGGATTTTGAGCGAATTTCAGAAGCGCGAGATACAAGTTAAGGACCTTGACCGAGGCTTGATTGATTTCCCGGCCATCCTCGGCGGCAAGGAGGTTTTTCTCTGCTGGGAACAGGACGAGGAAGACATCGAGTTCTGGCACGATTTGAGTTCCGGCTACGCCGGACGCGAGCGGCTGTGACAGAGAAAAGGAGGTCTCCATCCAAAAGCCCCTGCTGCGTTGTTGACAGGAACAGGAGGGGTCAATACACTCCGGCAGATTCCACTAAGGTGGTGTTATGTCTCGTTCCCGATTGGACCGAAATCCGCTCCCGACCAACGCTCATTGGTTCGCCACAACGCATTGGAGTGTTGTGGTGGCCGCTAGCGACCAAAACTCTCCGAAAAAAGTCGATGCGCTCGAAAAATTGTGCCGCGCTTACTGGTACCCGCTTTACGCCTTTATTCGCCGCGAAGGTTACCATCCGCAAGACGCCCAGGATTTGACCCAGGGATTCTTTACCCGGCTTCTGGAGAAAAATTATCTCGCTCATATGGACCGTCAAAAAGGGCGGTTTCGTTCATTTCTGTTGGCCGCCCTCAAGCACTTTCTTTCGGATGAGCAGGACAAGGCCAGAGCGCAAAAGCGCGGAGGCGGCCAGGCCCTCATTTCCCTTGATGAACAGACTGCGGAAGGCCGCTACCGTCTCGAACCCGCCGATGTCATGAGCGCCGAGAAGCTCTTCGAACGACGTTGGGCGCTGACCTTGCTGGAACAGGCCCGCACCCGATTGCGTGACGAGTATGTCGCTGCCGGCAAGGCTGAGTTTTATGACCAGTTGAGAATCATGGAAGCCGAAGAGAAAAAGGGGACTTACGCCGAGTCGGCCGCTTGTCTGGGAACAACCGAGAGCGCCATCAAATCAGCCGTGCCACGCCTGCGCCGACGTTACGCCGAACTGGTGCGCGAGGAAATCGCCCACACAGTGAACAGTCCCAGTGAGATCGATGAGGAAATCCGATATTTGATCGCGGTGATCAGTTCGTAGCGGCGGCTTCAGCAAGGGCAGCCCCGCTAACAGGGCCTGGCTGACATGCTACCCCCGCAGGCCGACGGCAAACCACCGTGCAACTTTTCGCCTGGTTTCCCTCTGTAGCAGATGAAAGTTCCACGCTAAGCCAACGGTCGCCTATGCCGGATTCGCAACTCTGTGCGAAGTGCGGAGCGCCATTACCCGATGACGCCGCTCAACATTCTTGCCCAACTTGCGCGCTTCGCGACGCCCTTGCCCTCGGGGTGAACACAGGCGGATCGTCGGCTCCGCCTTCCATCGACACTTTTTCATCTTCGCCACAAAAAGTCCGCTACTTCGGCGACTACGAACTGCTGGAGGAAATCGCCCGCGGCGGAATGGGAGTGGTTTACCGGGCGAGGCAGGTAAGCTTGAACCGCACCGTCGCGGTAAAAATGATCCTGGCTGGTCAACTCGCCAGCGCGGCGGACGTGCAACGCTTTCGCGCCGAGGCCGAGGCTGTGGCTCAATTGCAGCATCCAAATATCGTGTCCATTCACGAAGTGGGGGAACACGAAGACCAGCATTATTTCTCGATGGATTATGTGCCGGGGAAAAATCTGGCCGGACTGGTTGGCGACCAACCACTGCCCGCCGCGCACGCGGCTTCGATGTTGAAAACGATTGCTGAGGCGATTCACTACGCTCACCAGCGCGGTATTCTACACCGGGACCTTAAGCCTACCAACGTGCTCATCGACATTTTCGGCCAGCCTCGAATTACCGACTTTGGGCTGGCCAGGCAGATCACAGGTGATTCCGATCTGACGGCGACTGGCCAAGTGCTCGGCTCGCCCAACTTCATGCCGCCGGAGCAGGCGAGCGGAAGACGCGCGCAAGTGGCCCCGCCCAGCGATGTCTATTCGCTCGGCGCAATTCTCTATTATCTAATGACCGGCCGGCCGCCGTTTGTCGCGAAGACGCTGGCCGAAACCTTGCACCATGTTTGCAACGTTGATCCCGTGTCGCCCCGCGTGCTCAATCCGAGCGTCCCGCGCGATTTGGAGACGATGTGTTTGAAATGCCTGGAAAAGGATTCGCGGCGGCGCTACCACACCGCGCAGGAAGTGGCCGACGAGTTGGGCCGGTTTCTGCGCGACGAGCCTATTCTCGCTCGACCAGTCAATCCGTCCGAAAAGTTGTGGCGTTGGTCTCGACGGCGTCCGGCCCTGGCTTGGCTCATACTGACACTCTCTGCGTTAATCATGGTTTTGGCTTTACTGCTCAGAGACGTCCTGCAACAACCGGTGCACGTCATCCCGCCGCTGCCGACGCGGAGCGGAAATGGAGCTTCCGGCGTTATTGATGGCAAGCTCTACGTTGCCACACCCTGCGACGGCACTGCTGGGTTCCATCGCCATTTTCACTATTTTGATCCTGCGGCCCGCGCCTGGAAAAGCGCGGCGGCCTTGCCGCATCCGCACAATTCGCCGGCCAGCGGTGTTATCAATGGGCTTCTCTACCTGGCTGGCGGCTGGGATGACGATGGCAAACCCAGCGCACAATTGGACGCTTACGATCCAAAGCTGAATGCCTGGAAGACGTTGAGCTCCATGCCCACGCCGCGGGTCACCTGCGCGGGCGCTGTGATCGATGGACAACTCTATGTCGTTGGGGGTCGCGCCGGAACGGACCTTGCCATCCTCGAAGTTTACAATCCGGTGAGCGATTCTTGGACGACTCAGACGCCGCCGCCAATCCCGCGGCATGGTCTGTCGCTAGTGGCCGTTGGACACAACCTCTACGCGATTGGCGGAGTGGTCCGAACCGCCTTAGGCAATCAATTTACCAGTCTGGTCGAAATCTACGACACCAACGCGCGCAAATGGACGCAAGGTCCGCCGATGATGAAACCGAGCGGCCACAGCTTTGCCATCGTACATGAAGGCGTCATTTATGTTGTTGCTGGCTTGAGCGAAGACAGGGCGTGGGCAGAGGAATCGAGACTCCTCCACGGATTCGAATCCACCTTGATGCAGGCGTATGATCTGGCGGCGAAACGTTGGAGTGTTCTCCCGACACCGATGCCGGCGCCTCGATACGAAGGGGATGGCGCGCAGCTTTTCGATGGTCAACTCTGCATGATCGGAGGATGGTCGACAATCTCGAGCACGGGCGAGGACGACAAACTCCCACGCCGCGAAGTGTTTCAGTACGACCCACGTCGAAAGGCATGGAGCGCTCCGATCCACGGAAAATAAAAAGCATTGGAAATCGCCGGCCGAGCGTAGCGCAGAGTGGGACTCAGCTGTGTCGCCCGATTGGCCATCGGCGGAAAACCCGCGAGGCAAAAGAGTCACCCATGGTCCACGCTCCATTCCAGAGATGCTCAGCGAAGAACCGCATCGGCTTCACAGTCTGCCAGGAAAAATTTTCTGCAACTTTCGGACATTTTTCCCTCTGCAAGAACAGTAGAGACCCGGTGCAAGTGATCCAAACTGGTCGCCGGTTAGCTCGGTCTCAGTGTCAGCCAAAACAGAAACATAAATGTCTCCGCTCGAAATGAACGGAAAGGAATTGCCATGAAAACAAATCGAATCTCTTCTCTACTTCATCGCCGGAAGCTGCTGGTCGCGCTCCCTACTTTGATCGCGGCCGTTGCCGTCACGACGTCGATCGCACAGCAGAAGAGTGAACATAAAATAGCCGGAAAAAGCACATTCACTCTGACCAACCAGGAAGTAGTCGAGGTGGGCGACACAGAGGGCCACACTCTTGGCATTGGTGTGTGGGAGGGAACCAACGTCAGCACCGGTTCCCATCCGTTCATGGACGGCGCCAAGATCGTCGTGCTGGGCTTTGGTGATCTGGTGAAGGGCACCGGCCCGGACCAGGGCTATGATAGAATGACCAAAGACGTTGACACGGCCTTCGTCCGGTATAGCGGAAAGGTCACCGCTGCTTGGAGTGATGGAGCAATAACGGAGGTGACGTACGAAGGAAAGTTCTCGTGGATCAGCGGCACTGGCCAGTTCCAAGGCATTCAGGGAGGCGGAACGTACAAAGGGAAAATGACTTCGGAAAAGACTGACGTGGTAGACGTGGTAGAATGGGAGGGCGAGTACAGAATCAAGAAGTGACCGGCCACAAAGAGGCACAAAAGGCTCAAAACCTGGTTCGTTCTGCCAATCCTTTAAAGACGCGATTGAGGAGCCGCGATTTTACGCGGATCAACGCGGCAACCAGCCAGCCGCGCCTCCCGCTTCAAAAACCAGCAATCCTTCGCTCCCCATGAACCAAGTGGGGTGAGACTCCGTCGAGCCCTAATTACTGTCCATTGGAGGTCAGGGCTCGACGGAGTCTCGCCCCACCGTTCATAGCTCCGATGCGCGCTGGAATCGTGGAGGCTTTCCACGGTCCAGAACTGAATGGCCTTTCGCCCTCAACGAACAGGAGCGGCTTCACAGGCGGATGTTCCGCAAAATTTTGTGCAACTTTCAGATATTTTTTCCTTTGTAAGCAGAGTAGAGGCCCGTCACAGGGGATCCAAACTTTTCGCTGATCAGCTCGGTCTCGGCGCCGTTCCCAAAAAATAAAACCAGAAAGCTGATGAAAACAAACCATAACCTCTTCATGTTCGGTACGGGGAGGAGTGGGTGCATTTCAAACACGACAATAACCTGTTCCAAACAACCAAAACCTCAATGACCACAACCAAAATTAGAAACCACCAAACCATCAACTCACCGGGAAGGCGGCAGTTATGATTCGACAAATCCTCCACTTCAGAGCCTGGTGCAGCCTTGCGTTGCTGCTCGGGCCGACCTCCCTCACGCACGCGGCCGTCTCCTTGCCTGCGATCAAAAACACTGCTGTCAACGGCACCGCCATGACGGTCCAAGTCGTCAATTTTCCCACTGGACCGTTGCTCGTGAAATTCAACGACGCGACCGTAAACGCCACCTACAACCAGGCCGCCCAGACGGTAACGGCCACCCTCCCGGCAGGATTGACACCAGGCACCTACCTTCTCGCCATCTACAAGAACGACCTTCCCTTTGCCTGGGCGGACGTGACGATCGGCGCGACTGGGCCGCCGGGGCCAGCCGGCCCACAAGGCCCGAAGGGTGACAAAGGTGATCCGGGTGCAACCGGACCGCAAGGTTCGAGTGGTCCACCGGGCCAGAAGGGCGACAAGGGTGATCGAGGCGACGCCGGTCCAGCAGGCCCTCAAGGCAACCAAGGTCCGACGGGCTTGACAGGTGCCACTGGTCCACAGGGCCCGGCTGGCGCGAAAGGCGACACAGGTGCGCTTGGTCCGCAAGGCCCTCAGGGCACGCAAGGTGAACAGGGCGCGGCTGGCCAGGCAGGCCCGAAGGGTGACAAAGGTGATCCGGGCGCAACGGGACCGCAAGGAGCGCAAGGACCGAGTGGTCTACCGGGCGAGAAGGGCGACAAGGGCGATCGAGGCGACGCCGGTCCAGCGGGCTCTCAGGGGGCAACCGGGCCGCAAGGAACGACAGGGGCAACAGGTTCTCAAGGGGCGACCGGACTTCTAGGACCGGCTGGTCCACAAGGACCTCAAGGGGCAACCGGATCTCAAGGGCCGCAGGGACCGCAAGGAGCCAAGGGATTGAATTGGCAAGGAGCTTGGAGCGCTGTCGGCAACTACGTGACGGACGATGCGATCAGTTACAATGGCTCGGCCTGGTTAGCCAAGCGGGCCAACAGCAGCGTGACGCCAGTTGAAGGAAACGACTGGACGCTTTTGGCGCAGAAGGGCGACAACGGTGCCACTGGCCCACAAGGAGCGCAAGGATCGGTTGGAGCTACGGGCCCACAAGGTCCGCAAGGAGCAACCGGGCCGCAAGGAACGACCGGGGCAACAGGTTCTCAAGGTCCACAGGGAGCAACTGGACCACAAGGCGCTCCGGGTACGGCCGGAGCAAACGGACCTGCTGGCCCCCAAGGGTCGCAAGGAGCGACGGGACCACAAGGTCCTCAAGGACCGCCCGGACAGGACGGTGGATTGGTGAGCGGTGTCCTGGTGGCGTCAGGCAGTCCGACTGCGGCGGGTTACAC
>QHNT01000073.1 GCA_003218515.1 Verrucomicrobiota bacterium
TGGATCGCGTGGAACCTTCTTGTAAACATCGGAGATCGACGGAAAAACTCGCACGACGTTGTGGGGGTCGAAGCCCGGATCCATTCGCAGCAGGCCGATCACGCTGCGCACCATCAAACCGGCGCCGGTCAACAGCACGAGGGCCAGAGCGACCTGGCCCACGATCAACGTCCGGCTGAACCGCCCGCGGCGTCGATCAGCCGTGCTGGTGGCCGCGCCTAGCTTGAGCACTTCGCTCAAGTTGGACTGCCGGCCTTGCCACGCCGGCGCGAGGCCAAAGAGCAGGCCGGTGAGGAGTGTCACGCCGGAAGCGATGGCCAGAGCGCCCGCGTTGAGCGAGATCGCTTTGAGGCGCGGCAAGTCCGCCGGAATGAGCTTCGGCAGGAGATCGAGACCGAAAGCGGTCACGACAAGCCCCGCCGCGCCGCCGAGAAGGGCGAGCAGCAAACTCTCGGTCAACAACTGGCGGAAGACTCGGGCGCGGCCGGCGCCTAAGGCGGAGCGCACCGCCAATTCCTGCTGGCGGGTCTCCGTGCGCGCCAGTTGGAGATTCGCGACATTGGCGGCGGCAATGATCAGCACGAACGCGATGGCGCCCAGCAACACGCCCAGCGTTCGGCGCACTTCCGGCGTGCTGAACATTTCGCGCAGGTCGCGGCACTTAATCTCGAAATCGGCCCCCCACGGGCGTTCTTTGGCCTGGCGCTTCGAGACTACATCCAGGAAGGCCTGCACCTGGGCGGTCTCGACGCCGGGACTCGTTTCCGCAATAACTTCAATGATCGAATAGAAATCGTCCGCGGCAGGCTCGGAAAGTCGCACAGGCCGCCAGTATTCGTGACGGGCAGTCGGAAACGAAAAGTGCGGCGGCATGACGCCCACGACGGTCATTGGTCGTTCGCGAAAGGGAACAGTGCGACCAATAATAGTGGGATCGCCGCCGAACTGGCGTTGCCAGAGTCGGTGACTGATCATGAGCACGTCGTCTTTGCCCGGTTGACCTTCGTCAGCGGTGAACGTGCGTCCCAGCAATGGCCGCAGGTTCCAAAGGCCGAAGAACTCCGGAGTCACCCACACCCCTTGCACCGGCTGTGGAAATTCCTCACTGCGAAACGACAGCAGGTCGAGTCCGTACGCGGTCAGACGAGCGAACAGGTTGGTTTGCGAAAGCGCGTCGCGCAGCGCGGGGGGATTGACGCCCTGCGACCAGCCCCGCTCCTTGTGCACGACTCCAAGTTGCAGGAGCCGCTCCGGATGCTGCGCTGGCAGCGGATCGAACACGGCGGTGTTGACGACGCTGACAATGGCGGTCGTCGCCCCAATGCCCAGCGCAAGCGTGAGCACGGCCACGGCGGTGAAGCTGGGGTTCTTGAGCAGCATCCGCAAACCGTAGCGAAAGTCTTGAATCAAGTGCTCAATCCAATTCACTCCCCGCCGCTCGCGGCACGTTTCCTTTATGGACTCGACCCACCCGAATTGTCGCAGCGCCGCGTAACGCGCTTGTTCCGGGTTCATCCCCGCGTCGATGTTCTCCTGCGTCTGCATTTCGATGTGCGAACGCATCTCCTCGTCCATCTCCGCGTCGAGCTTGCGCTTCTGAAACAGCGCGCGGAGTCGAACTTGAAGTTTTCGCCTCCAATTCATGGTTCGTTGAACCGTTACAGCGTTGAAGCGTTAAACCGGTTCAACGCTTCAACCCTTTTAACGCTTGAACGACTATTCATACCACAGCCACTTACGTGGTTTTCAGAATCAAGTTGATTGCGGTTGAAAGGCGTTCCCAATTGGAGGTCTCTTCGGCGAGCTGCTTGCGACCCGCCGCAGTCAGCTTGTAGAATTTCGCCTTTCGGTTGTTCTCCGAAGTGCCCCACTCCGAACTGATCCATCCTTGCTCCTCCAAACGATAGAGCGCCGGGTACAGCGATCCTTGCTCGACTTGCAGAACGTCTTTCGACATCTGCCGGATGAGCACCGAGATGCCGAAGCCGTGCATCGGGCCAAGTTGAAGAGCTTTCAGGATGAGCATGTCCAGCGTGCCTTGCAGCAGATCAGTTTTCTCTTTCATAAAGCTTCCCTAGATTCTCTACAGGGGATACATTTCGACGACCACCTGTAGAATGTCAAGGAGGGATTTTAGTGGAGGGGTGAATTAACCTGAACCTTTGGAGTTTGAAGGCTCAGAGATCCGCTCGGTCTTGAGTGATTTCCAAATCAACTTGCCGCGCACGCTGATTCGCGCATAATAATTTCCTGACTGAATGTGGCGCACGAGATTGGCCACGGGCGTTTTTTGCCAGGAATCAGTGCAAAACGGAAGGGTGGCTGAGTGGTTGAAGGCACCTGACTCGAAATCAGGCTTAGGGGCAACCCTAACGCGAGTTCGAATCTCGCCCCTTCCGCCAATAATTCTTCGAAAAATCGCAACAGGTGAACGGGGCAACTGTGTGCGACGATGCCTGCTGAGATCACAAAGAACGGCCAACCGCGGCGTCTAAGGATTCCCGAGGAGTTTGCGCGGTACATTCTCGACTACATTGAACGGCGTAAGATTGCTCCAAACGACCCGCTGGTACGGAACGGCGTGTGGGTGACGCGAGGGGTATCCACATGGTTGCGCAACCTGGGCTGGAATGGAAGCAAGACGAATCACGCGCTGCGAAAATATTTCGGATACCTCGTGGCCAAACAGCACGGCATGGAAGTGGCCCAGTTTGCTCTGGATCACGCGGACATCGAGACAACTCAGGAATTGTTACGCCGGCTTGATCACCTCGGAGGAGGTAGTGTGAGGCTGCCCAAGATGCGCGAGACATCCACCAACGAGAGAGAATCGCCGGCGAAAAGTTGACAGAATTGTGACAGGCCGCGGGGCATTTCGACCGAAAACCGGCTTTGCGAAAGGTTCAGAACCAAAAAAAGACGCCACGATCGCCAGTGTCATACCATGGACCCAAATCGCGAAACCTGCGCCATGACGCGTGGCCGTCCAAAAACAGAATGTTGCCTCCGCTCGGGATCTTCCCTTGCAAGTGACCGGAATGAGAATATTCCTTCATGCCCATGCTGGTGTTAGGAGCGTGAAGAAAATCGTTTTTGCCCGTAGATGGAGCCGGGCCACCGGATGGAGTCGCATCCGTGAGTAGCTCAGTCTCGGAAACAGTATTCGTGACGACCGCCGTCGTTTTGGTCACGAAGCGTTTTCCCCCCGTCAGTCTGGCGCTTCCATTGACGCGGTCAGACTGGTCGGACCGTTGACCGAGCCAGCCATAGCCGATAATCGCGTTCCCGCCGCGGTCCCAAAGCGCGTTATTATTCCATTTCACGCTGGCTATCGAGCCTGGACAATAAAGAATCCTTCGCTTTTGCGTGTCGGGCGTGGTCCTGCTTGACTCGCCGTTGATCAGGGCATTGGCTGTTTCTGTTCTCACGTCCCAGACCCAATTGCCTCCCGTAGGGTGCATCGGGACAAAATCTCTATTGTCGCTGGCGTACATCTGAACGGCCAAACCGATTTGACGAACGTTGCTCATGCAACTGATGCTGTAACCTTTCTGCTTCGCAATGGCGAGGGCTGGCAAGAGCAGCGCAGCGAGGATGGCAATAATCGCGATGACGACAAGCAGTTCAATGAGGGTGAAGGCCGGCGCTTTGTCAGGGAAGGTCCGGACTCTTTTCATTCCCATTCTTTAACTCATATTTGCGCCTCACTACAATCCGATAATCTCCAGAACGACCGATCCGCTCACGATCCAACTTCGACGAGAAAACGTATGGAAGATGCCTTACACTCGGCTGATCGCGCTCCTCGTCATTCGGTCCAGCGTCTTCGGCGAATAGTTCATCTTTTTAGAAACCATGCAGCCAGCAGCGAAACAATAATGAAAGGGAGTCCATAAAGTGCGAGGAGAAACCTCTTGCCGCCATCTGGGTGTCCCCACTCGCCTCGACGACTGGCGACCGCCGACGCAATGGTCGCCGGTATGGCAAGGATCAGATACAAAACCCAGAACACTCCCAGTACCTCGCCGTAGTACCTGAACACCAGGATCCAAACCAGGGAAAGATAAAGGCCAAGATCGCCAGAAAACCGAAAGTCACGGCCCGCCGTGCAGCCCCGGTGAAATGTTGGGGGAGGAGCGTCATGTACTACGCCGAATGACGGCGCTCAGCGACGCGCCGCCAACGACTCACGACTGCAACCGAGGCGTAATCGGCGCGTTCGCTGCAGCAAAAGTTAGGTGTCATTGGATGTATTTGAAGATGGGGCACTGTGTGGGTGCCAGGCGATGAAGCTCCGCTCGAAACCCGTCTGAATCGGATGGAAACTCTGCCATGTATGTCACCTTGCCGTCGCAGGAGGAATAGAGACGCATCCAACGCAAATTGAGAAAACGACACGGACGGGCCTTCGAGATATGTTCCCATGCGATAAACCGCCGGAGCCCCCAAAAGGAATACCCGGATACACCATCCGACGATAGTCGCGTGGGAAAAAGAGAGTGGAGTAGCAATGCCCACAAAGTGGCCCATAAAATGGCTACGACACCACCGATTACTACTGCGTGTGGCGCAAACCGCCAAGCCGCCTGCCAACCACCCTCAAGTCCGATGAGAACGAGGCCAAACGGAATGCCGAACGCTGCTGCTGACGGGACACGCACCAAAAGACGGGCGCAATTGCAGGTCTGAACATACTTTTGTAAGCGACGAAACGTTGCGTGACACCTAACGCCAGCGCTCAGGCGCGGTCCGAGCGTGCAGCGCGAGGACCGTCGCCTGGAGCGCCTTGCGCGTCTGCGCCGTAAACATCTTTGAACGCGAGCATCTGCATCAGCTTCTCTTCAGCCCCAACGGGAAAACCACAGCGCTCAACGAACTCCGTTGTGTCCTTGTACGTTCCAAACATGCGGTCCCACAGCGGAATGTCGGCGAAATTATAGTTGTGGACATCGTACTGATGATGGATTGAGTGCAGCTCCGGCGTTTGAATGAAATAGCGGAGCCATTTCGGAGTGCGTACGTTCGCGTGGTAGAAGTACTCGCCAGTGGCCGCAAAAAAGTTGTACCAAAAAGCACCCATCATCGAGCAGCCTAGTAAAGGGTATAGAACCAGCGCACTTAGAAGTGCGTCGCTGAGGATCTCTACAGGGTGCTTGTAAAAGGAGGTCAGTGTTTCAATCCGCGAGGGCGAATGGTGGATCTGGTGGAATGCGAGCCACCAGCCTTTCTTGTGTCGAAGGACGTGCCACCAGTAGAAGAAGAACGTCCCGATGAACCAGCCCACGAAACCCTCCGCCAGCGGCATATTCCAGGCGGATAGGTGAAACAGCGATACGCCAAAGAGCTCGATCCAGAGCCTTGCCGTCGCCAGCGTGATTAGCAACTGGGCACCATTGACCAAAAGAACTCGGACGTACCAGCCCTTCGACGGCGGCAACGGTCGGCCGGGAAACAACCTTTCCAACACGAGGAAGGCGAGTGTGGCGACGACTACAAGAATGCTCGGAAGGGTCATATCGCGGTACAACGCCTCGGATGAGCTACCGCCGCCGGCAAGACACCGATGCCAGCCTCGCCGGCAGGCTCTTGAAAACCCAGAGGCTGGCGGCGGTTAGCTCGATCCGGTTGGTTAGCCCATTTCATGGTATGCGAAAAGTCACAACCTCTTCACCGTTGGTGGATTCGATTCGCAGAACACTGCCACGGTGCGTCTCCAGCGAGCCAGGCAACGAAAAGCCGCTAATCACACATCTCTTGTTAAACTGTTGTATGCCTGTCTTTCGTTCAAGGGTTGTCTCAGCACCAGTGGACGGACTTCTCAGCAGCGCTCGGAATCTAGGAATGTCGCCGATCGGATATCGAGCCGGTCCTGTGGGAGTCGCAACCACCACACTCCTGGCGGCTACGTTTCCGTAATCTGGATGCGTCACACGCACCCAAAGGGCCGTGCTCGGATCAGCAGTGTCGAAGCTGAGGCGGTTTGGAGGGTTGGGGTTTCGACTCAATCGTGTGATCGCCGGATCTAAGAGACCGTCTAGCGGACCTCCGTAGAAATGCACGTGATTTGTGCCGAAGGTGCACCGTAACGTGACTCCGAAACGCGCGTTGGAAGACACTATGGGCAGGGGGCTCGGGTGCGAACTCCAAAGCAGAGCCAACGCACCGACCACAACGACTGGTACGACCACCAGGCCGCAGCGAAACAGGAATCTGCGATATGCGCTCATCGGGCTAACGACCGAGCTCAGCCACGCCGGGCCGAGTGACTCAAGCCAACCCGTGACTTCTCGGCAAACCCAATGCGCTCCCCGGCGTTGGCTGAAGTGACCTTGTTAAGTGCGAACATCTTCATTTCTCCCTGTCTTTCTTTGCAGCCCTCTTCAAAACAGATCGTGCCGATAAGCCGCCAAGAACTGCACCCAGCAGTAATGTCATCCTCACTTTCCAAAACGGACCCTCAAATGTGAGCGCAAGCGCGTTATCCATGCCGTGGCGAACCGGAGGATGAAGACGCGTCAGATTCAGGGCAGCGATAAAGAATACTGCGAAAAAAACAAATACGAAGGTAAATAATGCCGAAAGATATTTCATAGGTATGATAGCACAACTAACGCCCGACGTGAGCGACGGGGATGAGCCGCCACCGACGTTGCAATTGACACTGAGCTGAACGGCTCATCCCCGTTCGCTCCGCCGACTTCGGCCAGATGTTCATACTCAAATGTCTATCTCGAAATGCCAACTGACGCCATGCTGCGCTGCTACAGTCAAGATGCGTTCACACTCACGCAAGTCCTCAGCAACGTGGTCCGGGTGTGCCTGAGTATGCGACAACAAGGCTCTCACGGTGGTCAAGCCCTCCTGGGCAGAGAACTGCTGAAGCGGCGGCAATTCGATGTCACCCGTGTCAACGTCCTCGCCCTCCATGAACTCAGCCGCCTGCTCCGGGGCAATACTGAAGAACTCCGAGAGCGGACGGACGCCAAGCTCGCGTGCCGCAACGTCAAGAGACTCGATATGCCGCGACAGACTCTTGCCGTCCATCACGGTGTCCAAACCTTCGATCTTCCGCTCCAGAACGATGTAGTGTGCTGATCCCACAGGGAGGGCGTGGTGTTAAGTTGCCAAACGTTCAGCTCACCGATGGCGGCTCCTCCGTGACTCCCGGAGTGTGAGTGCGCATCGCCGGGCCGTCATTCGGTGCAGCGCCAGGTTCGGTGACACTTGCACTCGTGCGTCTGGGCCGAGCAAAAAAGAGACAGAGGCACACTGCCAAGTACGCACTGAAAAAAAACGATCCCATAATAAATCCGCCAAGGTCGTACTCCCATTGAGGTTGCTTCTCAGTTGCATTGCGGACCAGGTAATAGACCCCGGAGGCGCAGTAGAGCACAGAGGGAACGAAGATCAGAGTCCAACCGAGAAGCGTCGGATAAACTATTTGGGTAGCGACGACGAACACAGGAATCAGCAGCGGGAGCATCTGGTAGGGGCGCGCTCCAGAGTGGAAAGCCAGTTCGCCGGCGAAGAGCCACGCCGTCAGCAGGTAAGGGATGAGCCACAGCACATGGGCCCAGGTAGCGCGACGACCGCGGCGGCACACCAGACAGCTAACCACCGCGAGGGCCGTGTTTCGTGATAGACGTGTCATTCGAGTCGTGTCGCCGAGCGACAAACGTTAGCGACGGGAGGCAGCCGCCGATGACTCACGAATGCGCTGCGACCTGAACGGCTGCCTCCCATTAGATCCACGCTCTGGTTCGGCTTCAAAGTGTCCCTCGGGATATGAATCCGGATCATAGGCTGATGCGAATTAACGCCCAAAGGAGGACGAAAGCGAGCAAGGCTGTAGAACTCAGGGCGCTGACGGCAATCGCGGATGCAGTGTTTAATCTGGGAATCACAAAAGAGGCCGCGTAGAGCACTGCTGCGAGTAAAGGCGGGCCCCACATGAGCTTGAGCATACGCATCAGCAAAAGAACGTCCAGCGGGTGTAGTCCGCCAGCGATGCGAGTGTTTTCAAGCCTCGGCATCGGCAACGCCGAGACTCGCCAGAGTACCCAGAACACCGCAGTCAACAATAAATACGAGTGCCGCCATTGTTCGCAGAAATCACGCCAACGAACCGCGGCGCTTGGCCGGCGGGGATAAGTAGGGGTCGATTGGAGTTCCGTGGACATATACGGTTAAGCCGAACATTGTTGCTCAGGCACGGCGCGGCGACGGCGTGCGCCATGGAACAGGAGCGTCATCGCGCCGTTGCCTGAAGCAGCCTTGTTCGACATAGCTAATCCAGAAAAAGCTCTGACTCGACCGGGAACCGACGAAAACGCTTGAAGTCCTCGTCCGTGCACTTGGCGTGCTGCGCATCCGTCTGGTCTTGACCGTTCCAAGCCGTGTTGAGGTGATGGTAAAGATGGCCCATGTCCACCTGGAATTCCTCGGGGCCGTAATCGCCGCTGCTCTCGAGATTCTGAATTGTCTCCATTAGCTGCTCAGCAGCCTCGCACAAGTGAAATAAAACAACGGCACGGTTCATAGTGTTGTCGAACGTCCGAGGTAAGCGACGGCCACTGACGTTGCAATTGTCACTGAGCTGAACGGCTCATCCCGCGTTCGCTCCGCGGATCTAGATGCAATCCTCACAAACTCTGTTTCAACTCATCCAAAGTGATTTTCTCTTTTCGCGCCCGGAGTAAACACCTGTGGCGGCGTCTTGAAATCGCCGATGTCGGACGACCAGCCGATGAACTGACCATGTGAATCGAACGTATATCCTGCCGGGCCGGAAGCTAGATAACGACCGGCTGGCGCTGTGACCTGATAATACACCACTCCGTCGGAGGTAATCCGATATGCTCCCATCGGCTTTTTCAACCACGCCAAACACGATGAAACATCAGTTACGGTCTTCGGCGGTGTGGCGCGAGAATGAGGAATCTGGTCGAGTGCAATACAACCGATCAGGAGTAAGAGCGGCACTCCCACACCAACGCAAATGACTTTGATAACGCGTTGCATCTAACGACCCAGGCTCAGCGACGGCGGCCACGAGGCGCGCCGATTGCAACCGCGACGGCCCGCCGCCGTTCCCTGCAGCATGGTTGGGCCGCGCGTCAGTAAACCAAGTTCGCGCCAAAGTCCGGAATTTTCCCATCTTTGATTTCCTGAATCCATTGGTCCAAGCTTCCTCCGTGCATCTTCCAAAACTTGCGACAAAGCTCAAGGTATTGGATCACCACATCGCGTTCTCCTTTTTCAAGGAGGTCTTTGGCCAGACTTACGTTGGGTCCAAAACTGTTCATCTGCGGTGAGCCGGGACTGTTGCCTGCGGCGAGCAAGTATTGTTTCGCTTCGTCAACACGACCGTCCTTAACAGCAATACGACCCAGTACGAGATTGGCGTCTTGCACCGCATTCCCGTAATTCCAATCGCCCGGAAATTTTGAGAGTAATGTCATCAACTCCTGTGCGTACTTCCTGGCATCCTCCGCGTTGCCCGCGACGAAACTTTCCTTTGCCGCGTCATTCAAAGCGTAGAACCTCTCCTGTGGTGTCTTGGCTTTGGCCAATTCATTTGTCGCCTTGGCGAGGCGCCCTTGCGGAGTGAAAGAACCAGCGCAACCGCAAGCAAGCAACAATCCGCAGAGTAAGAATGGTGTGATGTATCTCATATCGCGTAGTCGGCCTAACGCCGGAACTTCGTTAGACGGCCAGCTCAATCATTTCGATTCGTTCCGCGAACAATTCAATGTGGGTGCAACGGGCGCACTTCAAGCCTGGGGCCGCGGTTATCACCGAAGGAACGGTCACCGCCAACGGGATCTCCGTGAATCGGTCATGGCCGCAATGGGAACATAGGACTGGCTTACCGCGCGCTCTGTATTGCTGCGGGCCGATCGCTCGGCGTGCGGCCTTCCAAGCACGCTTCACAGCTTTGACTGTCTTCCTCATAATAAGGCTATTCAACCTTGTCGTTGCCGTGTTCGTATATTAAGCCTTGGAAATCCAATATGCAATTCGTTTGATGCGAGAAGCTTGTGTGCTCCGGCATCTCTCCATCAACACCGAAAAAACCTCCCACTGGCTCGGCTGATCGTCAGACTTTTTCGAAGGCTAGAACGTATCCACCAGTATCGTCGAAGCTTCAAAACGAAGATATTATTTGGACTTCCGATCAACCGTAACTAGTTGGTCTTTGGTCATCAGGACAAATTCTTGGTGATTCACAGCCGCGTGAGCGCCAACAGGTAATCGGTCCTGGTAATCCCGAGTGACTCAGCGCGGCGATCAATCCGCGCTAGCTCATCTAAGGGGCAACTGATCGAGAAGGTTCTATTGCCGGCGTTTCGAGTCGGCAGTCGGCCTTTTTTCGGTGCTTTTGTTTGTCGTGTGCGATGCGTTGTCATGCGTTGTTATTGTGCAACAACAGATGCTAAGCATGAAAAATTCAACCTTTAGCTTGTCGCCCCGTCCTGTTTGTGTATTATTGAATAGCTCAAGGTGACCCCGGAGGAAACAGCCCGTGAGGAAATCGACGCGATGCTCAATCATGACGACAAACCTATGAATCGCGTTGGAGGAAGAACCGCGTCGCGTCATCTCGCGGCGGGCTTGCGTTGGTTCCAAAGACGGCTCGTGTTAATGACCGTGTTTGTCTGGTTTGGATGCGCCGCTCTCGCAGATGACGCGCCCGAAATCTTGTGGATGCGAGGAGGGGCTGGGCAGCAGGTTACCAGCCTCGACATGTCGGCAAACGGCTCACTCCTGGTATCGGGCGATATATTTGAACTCGTTAAAATCTGGCGATTGCCCGACGGGGTAATGCTCAGAACTCTCGAAGGCCACTCCAACGTGGTCGAGAACGTGGCTTTATCACCGGATGGCAGCCTCGTGGCGTCCATCGACGCGGGTGGCACGCTGAAATTGTGGAATGTCCAGGACGGGACGTTGCGATGGAGCGTAACTGCGGAGTTCAGCAATTTGAATCTGGTGCGCTTTGCTCCGGACGGCCTGACGATCGCTACTTCCGGCGGAGATAAGATCGTAAGACTGTGGCGGGTGGCCGATGGAGCGTTCATCCGCGAAATGGCCGGGCACTCCCAGCCTGTCCAAGGGATTGATTTCTCTCCAGACGGACAACTATTGATATCCACGGGGTGGGACCGTTTGCTCCAGGTTTGGCGGGTTTCCGATGGTTTGCTCGTTGGGACGATCGACAACGTGTTTCGGGGATGGTCAGCGGCGTTTTCGCCCGACAACGCGACGGTGGCAGTGGGCTCATCGAGACACGTGCGCATCTGGAGAATATCCGACGGCTCGCTCGTTCACGTTCTCACGAATCACACCGCCAACGTTATCTCGGTCCGATTCTCCGCGGACGGCTCCACGCTGGCAGCCGGCGACGTGAGGGGTGCCGTCAAGCTTTGGAACGTGGCTTCGGAAACGGCGCAGGACATTTATCCGGAGTCCAGCACCGCCGTGATGACTTCTCATCCGGTGGCGCTCTCGGGTGATGCCACGGCGCTGGTTTTTAACACTCCGGCGCAAAGCCTGAAGTTGTGGCGGACCAACAATCCATCCCAACTGGGGACGATTTCCGCATATAATTACTTTGCGAGGTCCGTCTCCTTTTCTCCGGATGGACGCCTGCTTGCCACGGCGGGTGCAGGCGAGAGAGTTCACGTATTCCGGACCGCCGACGGCGCGCCCGACCCGATCCTCGAAGACGTTTCGCCCACCATCGGCAGGGTGGTGGCCTTCTCACCGGACGGAACATTGCTCGCCGGCGGAGATAACAGCGGGCAGATCACGCTCTGGCGCGTAAGTGACGGTCAATTGGTCCGTCAAATCCCGGCGCACGCGGCCACGCCCGAGTCGATCGTTGCCCTGGTGTTCTCGCCCGACAGCACCCTGATCGCTTCAGGAGGCGCCGACGCGGTGGCAAAAATCTGGCACGTTGCCGATGGATCGCCATTGCGTTCATTGAGTGGGCACAGTTTAAACATTTACACGCTGGCGTTTTCTCCGCAGGGCGACCTTTTGGTTTCGGGCAGCGGCGATACGACACTGAAACTCTGGCGCGTGGCAGACGGTAATTTGAATTACACCCTCACCAACCACACCGACCTGGTTGTCAGCGCCGCTTTCTCTCCCGATGGCACCACGTTGGCATCAGGATGCTTTGACGGAACCGCCCGGCTGTGGAACGTGACCGATGGCAGTGACGTCGGCACGTTGCAGGATGGATTTGCTGTGAGGGGACTAGCCTACACCAGCGACGGCAATCACCTGTTTACAGCCGGCGCCGCAGTGTTTCCGGGTTTGCGGGGAACACTGCGTATTTGGCACTTGCCAGACGGCACCAACGTTCAGACTTTCTCACGTGAGCTGGCCTTTCCCACTACCCTGCGCGTCTCTTCGGACCAACGGTTTATTGCCTATGGCCGCTACGACGGCACGGTTGTGCTTGCGAAAAATCCGCTGGCGCCTCCTTTGGGTCCACAATTAAGCCTTCAGCGATCGGCACCTGAATGGCTTCTGCGGGTGACGGGGATCTCCGGCACAAACCTCACCATGCAGACCTCCTCGAATCTGGTCGATTGGTCAGATGCAAACCAATTCCCCAATCCTCCCAATACGCTGGATTTGCCGCTTACCCTGGACAGTTCGAGACGCTTCTATCGCGCGCTCCAACGTTGAGCCACTGTCCCCGACTTCCGTCCTCAGGCTTCAGACTTCCCAACAACCCGCTTGTCGCCCCGTCTTGTTTGTGTATTCTCGGCGACTGTAGATGAGTCCGGAGGAAACAGCCCGGCAGCGAATCGACGCGATGCTTACCGCATCCGGCCGTTCCACTCACTTTTAACGTTCATCAACTTGATTGACCCATAGGAAACGACACTTCCGCCTGACCGCCATGTTCGAACAAGCCTTCAAAAATATCGACGACGTTCTCCGAAAAGAGGCCGGTTGCACCACCGAGCTCGACTACACCGAGCAGACCTCATGGTTGCTGCTGCTTTGAATAAAACAAAATGGCCTGAGCTTTTTTCGTGGCTCATGAAGTGTTTGAAACAATTCACTGATGTATTCGGTCCGGTGGTAAAGGGCTTGTGAATATGATCCGCCGCCGAGCTCGACGCCATCCTCAACCGCGCCTTCAAAGGAGAATTGTGAAACGGAGCCACGCACGAACCGAAAACAGATTTTTGGTTCTGTGTAGCCGGGCTAACATTGCGCTGATGATCCTCCTTATTCTCACCGGCACCTCGGCCATTCAGGCAACCGATTCGCCGCAATGGCGCGGGCCGAATCGTGACGGTGTATGGACTGAAACCGGGATTCTTCAAATATTCCCGGCCGAAGGACTGAAGCTTCGCTGGCGGGCGGCGGTGGGGCCCGGTTGGTCAAGTCCGGTGGTGGCCCAAGACCGCGTTTACTTGACCGACATGCGGCTGGAGAAACCGAGGGCCTGGGAGCGTATTCAGTGCTTTAAGGAATCAACCGGCAAGCCGCTCTGGAGTCGTGCGTACGAACTGGTCTACCCGGATTGGGCCTTCATCCCTGAGCATGGCGGCGGTCCGGCCGCGACACCGATCGTCGAGGCAGGAGAGATTTACTGGTTTGGCCGAAGCGGTCAGGTGGATTGTCTGGACGCGAGGAACGGCAAAGTCATTTGGGAAACACATCTGGACAGGGCATACGAAATCGGCGTGCTGAGTTGCCGTGGATCACCTTTGATTGAAGGGAATCTCTTGATCCTTTTCGCTGGCGGCAAGCCGGGCGCGTGTGTCATGGCACTCAACAAGCAGACGGGCAAGGAGGTTTGGAAGGCATTGGATGACACCGTGTCCAATAGTTCGCCCTTGATCATCATGGCCGGCGGCAAACGGCAGTTGATTGTCTGGACGGACAACGCCGTGAATTCCTTGAATCCCGCTACGGGCGAGACCTACTGGCGAGAACCGATGGTGACAAGCAGCAACGATTCGATTCCCACTCCGGTGTTCCAGAAGAACCGGCTGCTGATTTCCGGTTTGATGTTTGAATTAGACGCCAACCGACCGGCGGCCAAGGTGCTTTGGCCGGAAACAATGGCCCCCTCCAAAAGAATTTTGAGCAATACCTCGACCCCTGTCTTGCAGGGCGATTACGTGTATTCTGCGAAGTCCAGCGGCGAACTGGTCTGTCTGGAGGCGAACACCGGCAAGCAGGTTTGGGGAACAACCAACGTGACGGAGCTGAAATTCGGCGCCAGCATCCACCTGACACCAAATGGTGATGCCACGTTTCTTTTTACTGACGAAGGAAACTTGATTCTAGCGCGACTCGCGCCCGGCGGTTACCGAGAGATCAGCCGTGTGCATCTGCTCAAACCGACTTCAATTTTGGGGACTCGAAAGTTTGCGTGGATTCCGCCTGTTTACGCCAACGGTCACGTCTTTGCCCGCAACGACGAGGAACTGGTCTGCGCCTCACTGGAAGCCAAGCGATGAAACGAAAGAGATGGGCTTGATAGTTCAAATGAATGTTCGTGATGGAATGAGCGACACGATTCCTGAGTCGATCGCGACGCTGTAGCGGTTGCAAGCCGAGACCGCCGCCGAGTTGGAAGCCTTTCCGCCTTCGCCGAGGCTATGGCGGACAGGCCTCCCCGCCATCACCAACGGCGCCTTCAAGAGAATCATGATCGCCGATAAATACGGACATCAACGACTTACCGCCTTGAAGACAACCTCTCTTTCAAGCAGTGCCAGTGCCTGGGCCATCGTGTCCCGGTAAGCAGCATATTCAGATGCCTTGGATTTTACTTTCGGCTGACGGCATTCAAACTCCAACTTAAGCTTTCTGCCTTCCAGCTGAATCTGCCCCTTGCAGACCGCGAAGCGTGAATCCAATTGGGGCACCAGGCGCGCCGCTTCCTCTGCGCGGAATCCTTCGGGAATATCAATGGACACGGTACTGTGAACGGAGAGTGGAATTGTTGTTTCGAAGGGGGTCAACCGATTATCTACAGGGTCTGCCGTCAAATAAGATCGCTCGAAACCAGCCCGCAGAATTCCGGTTAACTGATCGTTCAAGCGGTGAAGCTGCTTCTTGCAGGTGTACGTGCAGCGCAATTGCAGGGGCGCGTCCGGCTCATCCAACGGCTCGGCTCGGAAGTCCGACAATTCCACATCCGCCATGCCCATCTGGCGTTGCAACATCATGCGTCTGGAGGTCGGAGGAATCTGCAGCAGGAAGTCGCGCAAGTATGCTGCATGTACACCGGTGAGGGTCAGCGTTTCCTCCGTGACAACGTCTGCCATGTCCACGAGTCGGAGGTTCCGTTGCACTTCAATCCCGGAAGCGTTCTCCGGATAGGATGGAATCGTTTCAAAGTGTGGGTTCGTGGCTTCGAGGATCAACGCGTCGCGTCCGGCCAGCCCAATCGGGATGGCATGAGCCGCGTCCGCGCCTTTGTCGGTGCAATCAACGAATCTCCCTGTTTCCGGGACATAGACAATCATGTGATCGAACTGGTCGAGTGACGGCAGCTCCTTGAGGACAGGGCCACGGTGGCCAACTAAAGCCAACCGCGCGGGCACCCCCGCCGCTTCGAGCATCTGTTGAAGTAGAACGGCGTGATCTTTGCAATCGCCATACTTATTGCGGACAATGTCGGCGGGCTTGTTGGGAACCCGGGCGCGACGGCCGAATTCAATCGTCTTGTAGGTAAGATTAGATTGTACGTGGCGGGCGATTGCGGCGATTTTCGCCTCGTTGTTTTGCAGTCCCGCAACAAGGCTGCGAGCATGATCACGTATGGACGCATCCGGCTCCAGCCGGTTACTAATGGAGGCGATATAGTTGGAAGCGAGGACAGGCCAGTGCGCGGAAGCGTCCGCAACCCATATCATGGGCAGGAATTCGGCGGCGGCCGGTTGCTGCGGTTCCCAACGACCAACCATCGGATCTACGACTCGCCAATATTGGCCTTCCGGGACTCTCCGCGGCTCCATTTCAGGCGAAGCGATGGACTTCAAACCCCTTGTCTCGCCGCGCAAAAACAGAATGCTCTCACGCACTGGCACGGTGCAGGAGAACGAATGTACCAGGAATGGGAATTCGTCCAGATGCCCAACTTGGCGACGGCTAATAATGACGGCCAATTGACAGCCGGGTTCAAGGCCGGGGACGGGAATATTCACGACCTTCTTCTGGCTTGCCTCCGCGCCCGAACGGTCATCGAGCACGTAGTAATCCGACACCTTTCCCGTAGAAATGGTTTTTCCCGCAGAATCCATGACGCGGACTTCATTCACAAAGACCTGCTCGCTTAGCGGGTCGAACGGCACCTGGAACGAACTGAATGCCGCCACCCCCGATGGTCAAAGCCGCCGGCAAGGCAACAACCTCAATGGGCTCCTTAAGCGAAGTGTTGTTCCCTTCCCCCAACAGGCCACTGACATGGTCCAAATAGGAGGCGATGTCCTTGTTGGCCGGGGCCAGTTTGTCGGCGGATTCAAAGGATGCTTTGGATTCGCGATACCAGTTGAGACCCAATTCGCTCCGGCCTTTGAGGTAATAGGCATAGGCGGAGTCGGCGTTGTTTTTAACCAGTTCTTTGCTGACCTCCAGCCCTTCGCTGTACTGCCCGGCCTGAAGACACGTTTCAGCGAGCGCGTTGGCGATTTGCCCATTGAAAGGGGCTTTTTCACGCTGCGCCTTGAGCAGACTGATGGCCTTGGGAAAATCCCTTTTCAGGCGATGGATCTCAGCTTCCTGAAGGCGCACTGCAACGGAGTCTTCGGTCTTCAGATACTTTTCCACTGCGGTGAGCGCCACGTCGTATTGTCGTTGGAGATTGAGCAGATTCACATATTCTCCGAAGTGGCTATCATTGCGGTAGCCCTCGGCGAATAAGCGCGCGTAGTTGGTGAGCGCTTGATCAGTGAGAGAACTGTTTGCCTGGAAATAAGCCTGGTGTGCGCGCACCGCCGGCACGGTTGCGATGTTGGAAGGCTGCTCGTTAAGAAAATCCAAAGCCTCCTTCGGTCGATCGAGGTGCCGCCACGCCTGAAGCGTGTTGATAACGTAGAGCGATTCCTCTCGGTTGGCACGCGCCGCAGCACGGAACAGGGGTAGCGCGTGCTCATGGTCTCCGGAATTGAAATGGAATAATCCGGCACCATTCAGAACGAAACCCTGTGTTTTATTTTCCCGGGCCGTAAACTCCCCGTTCGCAAAAGCCTGAGCTGCTGGCCGCGCAGTGAAACGCACGCGGGCAAGAGCGTCGGTCAGGGTGGCCTCGGCGTCCGCCGCTCGACGCAGCGTCCACGCGGCAACCAGATACCCGACGCCATCTCCCTGCAGGATCTTGAAACGATAGCGATAAACGCGCCCCTCGATCTCACGTTCGAAGTCAAACTGCTCCCCGGCGACGTTCCCATCAGTCAGCGGTTTTCTATTGATGAGATTCTCGTTTGGATAAGCGACATTCATCGTGCCGAGAAGCCCGGACGCCAGCGCCTGGGGCTGCAATTTCTCACCTCCAAGCCACGCTGGGACCACGACAAAACAACTGTCGCCTTGCGACGCGCCACATTCGGCCAGCGGCATGGTCTGCTCCAATGAGGAAAAGTCGTGCCAGGCTGAATTCGTGACGTTGACCGAGTAGCCATAGCGCGGAGAAACATGATTGGTGGCGAACCCTCCAGACGAAACCACGCGATTGGGGTCCACCAGTTCAAATCGAGAGAACATCTGCCGCAGCTCGGGGGCAATACGCTGCTGATCTTCAGACCGGCTGTAACCGATCAATTGGTAGGCGTAGCCGTTGGTGGCGCAGCACCATCGGACATAATGAAGGGGATGCATCGCCACCGTGGCTTCTGTTTCTACCAACACGCCGCGAAGCCCGTTCACCATTGACGGCCCCTCGCTCGTGACGCGCGCTGAGGCGGCGGCTGCTTGCATCTGCGCCTTGCTCACCTCCGCCAGTTGTTCTGAGGACCAGTTCACACTTGTTCCAATCTTTTCGGCAATAATGAAGAAGTAAGCTTCCGGAAACTGACGCATGAAAGTCAGCTGGCTGGCCTTGTTCAATTTAGCAGCGTCAATTGAGACCCAGGGCCGCTCGGGCGCCCGGAACTGGAAGTTCAGATCATCGAACGTCCGCGTTTTACCAGGCGAATTCTTCCGTGCCGCCGACGTAAATCCTTGTTGGCGCAGGACAGATGTCACAGCGCTTGCGCCGACGATTAGCCCGGCGATACTTGCCAGCGCCAAGGCCCAGATGGCCTGCGCGCGGCCCTGGCTGAATGCACCCGCTCTATTGGAAAATTCCAACAACCCCAGAATTGCCAGCACGAAGCCCGTCACCAGCAGCCCCAACATCAGCAGGCCGATCAACCCGCTCACGACGACGATTTCAGGAGATTTGCCGAGGACTCTGATCAGGATTCCCACGCACCCCGCCAATGCGATGGCCAACAAGACGAACATCAGCGAGAGCGCGCACTTACGGTTGGTGCCGGGGCGGCGTGAGATTGCCCAGCACTTCAACGCACCTGCGAGAAACGCAAGCGGAACTATCAATTGACCCGTTACATAGCCCGCGTCTGTGGGATTCACATTACGTACATAGTGCATATATTAATGCGGTCACTAACCGCTAAAAAGCCGTTCGCCGTTAACCTCGCTATTTCGTCTCGGAAGCACATCACTTCCGATAGACTTGCGCGGTATCGCCCATCGCGAAAAGCAGGTTTCAGTCCATTGTCTGATGTTGGTGCGTCCTAATGTGGTAGTTAAGAGATATGAATACAGAGGTTGTCTTTCGCACACGAATGACAGGCGGCGAAGAGCGCACACTTCAAATGTCGGCAAAGATAGCGTCTGAATTTCGCGAAAGTTCCCCCATAGCTGGATCGTTAGTAACATTCCAATCTTTGGACATTCAGGATCGCGACATCTTTCGTCTGCTGGTACGGGAGGAATTCGAGACGCTGCAGGAGGGAATTCCGGCGGCGTTCGTTCCAAAACTCGTAGCCGCCAATAGAATGGAATGCACGTTTTAACCGTCTTCGCCCGGAGGGGCGGGTTTGGGTACTCCGGCTCCGGTGAGCAATCCGCGCCAAATCTTGTCATGTAAATGGTATTTATGCTTTCCTTGGTTCGTGTATAACTAGCCGTCATTCGCGCTCCATGAAGAACGTCATCATTTTCGCCATCGTAGCGGTTGCACTCATCGTGGTATTTGCTGTTCCACGCTGGAAGCAGGCACAGAGAGCCAAGAAGTTTGACGGCTATTTTGAGAAGCAGTATGCCGCGCTGGGTAAGACTACCGATGAGATTTTGGGTCACGAGAACGCCACAAACACATTCACAGTTTTGGGCGCACTTCATTGGCGCATCGGCCAGAAGGCTGAGGCGCGAGGTGAGCACAGCCTCACCGACACCGAACGCAGACTTCTCGCAGCTTACTGGGTCGAGGCGGAAGTGAACAACGGCGGTTTTAACCAGTATTTTTTCAATTCGACAGGCGACAACGCGGAGGTGGCGCTGGCTGGACTCAAAGAGATGGGGGCTGCTGGTGCAGCGGCACTCTTGGAGCAAGCGATGGCGGTTTTTCCGGGCGACAAGCCGCCCGTAGACCGGTTCAAGCGACAGGAAGTGATGCAGCAGATTGCGGCACAATCCAAGCCGGTGTGGGAGAAGTGCGACAGTGGGTTTTACAAACGCAAGGAGAGCATCAGCGATCTGTCACTCGCCTACGCCAAGAAGAAGAGAGCAGAGATTGTTTTGCCATGACCATGAATAACTTCGGATGACCTATATTGGTTCGTTCGGCATCGCAGCCATTGAAACGATTTATCCGCCAGCATCGCGGCGAATACAAACATTCTTCTTGAAAGGAAAGAAGCCGAAGCCGACGCTTTACCTCTGCCAGCATCGGTGAGCTAATTTGTCACAGATGAACAGGACCGACGAGCAGTGGAATGTTGTAGTGACCATCTTACCTAAAGAGTTTGGATGGAGGGTCGATGGGCGCCGTCGTCCCTTGAGTGATCGACGCAAAGCACTGTGGATGTTGAACGACGAGCGTAGAGTCGTAGCAAACGCCGTAGCATGAAATCGCGATGCTCAGCAACCCGTTGATTTTGTTTGGCTACTTACTCACACGCGCCTATCTCGAAATCAGGCTTAGGGGTAACCCTAACGCGAGTTCGATTCTCGCTCCTTCCGCCAGTTGTTCCAGGTGCGCACCAGGACAACCACGCCGGCGCTTCGCCAAATGAATCAGAATTCGAAGTCCACAAAACGGTTTGCTGTCGCGCTGGCGGCCGTGTTGGGTGGAGTCGCGCTGGGTTCCTTCATCGTGATAAGGAGGGATGAGCCGGGCCAGTCGCAGCGGCCACTTCCGATCCCTTCGGGCCCAGGCAAAGGCGCGCAGAGAGACAACTCCTGGACGAATGGGATGGTCTGGATTCGGGGCGGGACTTCTTGGATGGGTTCGGCGGATGGAAGTCCGGATGAACAACCGGCGCACGAAGTCACGGTGGATGGGTTTTGGATGGACCAGACGGAAGTCACCAACGAGCAGTTTGAAAAGTTCGCACGCGCCACCGGCTACGTCACGGTCGCCGGGCGCAAACCTGACCCAAAGGACTTTCCCGGCGCATCGCCCGAGATGTTGGTGCCTGGCTCAGTCGTCTTCCAACCGCCGCCAGGCGAAGTGTCGCTGGACAATCATTACATCTGGTGGAAATGGACTCCCGGCGCAGACTGGCGTCATCCAGAAGGCGCCGACTCGGACATTAAAGGGCGTGAAAAGCATCCCGTCGTACATGTTTGTTGGTATGACGCGATGGCTTACGCCAGGTGGGCGGGCAAACGATTGCCGACGGAAGCGGAATGGGAATATGCTTCGCGCGGCGGCCTGGATCGCAAACCGTACGTTTGGGGCGAAGCGCAAACGCCCAACGGAAGATGGCAGGCGAACATTTGGCAGGGCCGTTTCCCAAATGAAAACACTCAAGCCGACGGTTTCCTTGGAACCGCCCCGGTTGCCAGTTTCCCGCCCAACGGCTACGGGCTTTATGACATGGCGGGCAACGTTTGGGAGTGGTGCAACGATTGGTATCGGCCTGACTACTACGCCAGCAGTCCGACGAAGGGTCCCAAAGGCCCGACTGAAAGCTTCGATCCGAACGAACCGGGCGTTCCGAAAAAAGTTCTGCGGGGCGGTTCTTACTTGTGCAGCGACCTTTACTGCACCGGCTATCGGCCCAGCGCGCGGATGAAATCATCACCCGACACGGGCCTGTCGCACACTGGCTTCCGCTGCGTCAAAGACGGGCCGCCGCCGCGTTGAACATCCGATGCGCTGTTTAGCCCAATTGCCACAAGAGATTTCCGAATGAAACCGATTGTCGAATTCCCAATGGCTCCCCTCACCCTTCCCTCTCCCCTCATCGGATGAGGG
>QHNT01000074.1 GCA_003218515.1 Verrucomicrobiota bacterium
CGCCGGGTCAATGGCCGTTAAATCCAGGCCGGCATAGGGACTGCCGAATCGACCCAACCGCGCGTAGGTCGTCGGCGTGTGATTGACCGGCAGCAGGTGCAGAATGTGGCAGCCGAGCGCGTCGATGATGTGCGGCAATTCTTTAGTGAGGTCGCGCAGTTTGCCCGAAGGTGGAATCACCGCGTAGCCCTGTTTGTCCAATTGCTTCAACTGCGCGTCGAGCTGCCGGTCCGCGGTAGCGACCAACGACTTCGTCTCGCCGAACAGGCGGGTGAACGCGCAGTAAATCGTGTTCGCGGTGCGATACGCATCGGGATGGACCGAGAGGCCCGCGTCCGGTCCCTCCGGCCAGAGCTGCCATCCCTTTTCGTCCACCGCGTAAGCCTTGGCTTTGAAATAGCCGACTTCGGTCAACGTCAGTTCGACGCACCATTCATTGTCCTCGCGGCGCATCGGGACATCGCGCCAGGACGCGCCGGTCATCGGTCTTTCGCCGCCGCGCGAGGTGATGATCTCGCGACGCAGGACCGCGCCACGACCGAGATTGGTCCGGAGCAAACCGCGCCAACCACGCGGCAACGGCTCGCCATCCGCGCTGCGCAGTGTGAACCGCACGCGGTCGCCGACGAAACGCAGCAGGCGTTCGCCGGTTGGCGGTGTCATTTCCAGTTTGAGCGGTGGCGCAGCCATGCCATCAATCCAGTTCGGTCGTTAGGATTGGCGAGCAACGGCGAGAATGCAATTCCGGAGGAGATACCTGGACGGCTGAACGAGAACCGGCCAATGCGCAGTGGTGTTGGCTTCTGTGAAGGATTATCGTTACGCCGCAAACAACTCCTTCATCTGCTTCAGCAACCTCGGCACCGCCGTCCATGGGTCTTCTTTCGATTCGTATTCGAGGGCGACGTAGCCCTGGTAATCGGCGTCGCGCAGGATTTTGACCAGGCGCGGCAGGTCGGCCCGCTCCTCGCCTTTGCCGCGCGGATGCACCTCACCTTTCATCTGCACGTTCACGGCGTAGGGCGCAATTTTCACGAGGTCGGCGTAGGGATCGTCGGTGTGGAAATTGCCGGTGTCGAGATTGATGCCGAGCCACGGGCTTTTGACCGCGCGGACGATTTCCAGAATTTCCTCCGCGGTGGACACGATGCCGCCGTGGTTTTCCAGGCCGAGAAAAATTCCTCTGCCGCCGGCGTAGTCGCAGCACTCCTCAATGGCTGGAATGCAAAGCTGTCTGGCTTCGTCGAGCGACATGCCGGACGGCGCGGCGCCGGCAAAGATGCGGATGTGCGGCGCGCCCATGATCGCGGCGTAGTCGATCCATTTTTTTGTGTTCGCGATTTCCTGGTCGCGCTTCGGGCCGGCAGGGACCGTGAAGGTGTTGCCGACCGCGGTGCCGCTGATGTCGATGCCGCGGAGGAATGCGTGACGCTTTATTTTGATGAGGAAGTCATGGTCAAGGGTCGGCGGGAAATAATAGCTCGTGAGTTCCGTGCCCTGGCAGCCGTGCTCGGCGCAGTAATCGATGAATTGAAACAGGTCGATGCGTTTGGCGGAATCGGTGTTGGTGTCGCGCTTGTGATTGGCGTCTTTGAAATAGTCGCGGAACGAGTAACCGGCGAGACTGAGCAGCAGGCGAGGCGCGCCGGCGCGTTTGATTGGTTCAACGGCCAGAAGAGAACCGGTATCCAGCAGGCCTGCGCCGGCAAAGGCAAGTCCGGTCCGGAGTGTGGATTTCAGGAAATTTCGTCGAGTGGTGGTTTGCATGAGGGCAGTAATACAAGCACCGCGAACTTTTGCCAGTCCAACTTTTGTCCAACCACGAATGGACCTGGAGCGGCCCATCCGCAACCGAAGTAGCGCAGACTTCCAAGTCTGCTGTATCGCGGGTTTCCAAACCCGCCAGCCGCACGCCGTCGACACGCCCCGCCGATTTGGAAATCGGCGATACAGCAGGTTTGGAACCCTGCGCTACGACAAGGTGTTGCCCTCGCCGCAGACTTTATGCAGCCACAACTTTATGCAGAGCAATGCGAATGAACACGAACAGGGAGAGACACGAATTTCACGAATTTCTCACCAATTGAATTCCTGTTAATTCGTGAAATTCGTGTCCAGTCGCGTTCGTTTTGTGGTTTGTGGTCAGCAAGCTTTGGGTATCCGGATCAGTCCGAAAGCCATTGTTGAAGTCCGAAGAAGAGAAGGCCCAGGCCCATCGCAATCAAACCAGTGATCGCAACGCCGGCGGAGGCGACAATCACGCCTCCCACAGTGAAGACAAAACCGAAGAAGGTTGCTCCGAACATGATGAAGTCCCAGGGACCGCGTTCCGAATCTTGAAAATGTCTGTTCATGTCACACCACCGCGTTCCAAAAGCGGCTGAAAATTACAATTACAGGGCCACCGACGCAACCTTCGATCGGTGAGGCGATTTCACACCGCAGCAACCCGCCGAGCTTGTAGCCGCCGAGGTACCGAGGCGGAACCCGGCACGCGTCGAAAAGTCCGCCTCCTCACGTCGGCGGCTACTTGGTGGCGGCGTTCTCATCCACTTGCATCACCATCTATCGGAATTCAGCGTAATCGAAGGTTGTTCAGAATCGCGGTGGTGGAGCGCGCCTTGTTCAGCGTATAGAAATGAATGCCGGGCGCGCCTTCACGCAGCAGTTCTTCGCACTGCCGCGTGGCGTACTCAATGCCGTATTGTACAGCCGCTTCATCGTCGTCACCGCGTTTTTCGAGTTCGTTGAGCAATGGCTTTGGCAGATCGGCGCCGCACAGAGCGGTGAACTTCTTGATCTGCGCGGTGCTGAGGATGGGAATGATGCCCGGAACGAGGGGAACCGTGACTCCCAGGTTCGTCAGAAAGTCGCGGAATTGGAAGTAATCGCGGTTGCTGAAGAAAAGCTGCGTGATTACAAAATCCGCGCCGTGGTCGATCTTGTTTTTCAGCCGCTGCCAGTCCACCTGTTTGCCTTCCTGGCACGCGATGTGCCCTTCGGGAAAACCGGCCACGCCAATGGAAAACCCACCCACCTGACGGATGAACTGCACCAGTTGATAGGAAAATTCGAATCCGCCTTCGGTCTTTTTGAATTCGCCCGTGCCGCCCGGAGGATCGCCACGCAGCGCCAGAATGTTGTTGATGCCGCGCGAGCGCGCTTCATTCAGATAAGCGCTGATTTCCTCTTTTGTGGCGTTGACGCATGTGAGATGCGCCATCGTGGTGAGGCCGTGCTGCCGTTGAATGCGGTCCACAATCGTCAACGTCTTGTCCCGCGTGCTGCCGCCCGCGCCGTAGGTGACGGAACAGAAATCAGGCTTGAGCTGTCTCAGCGCGGGGATCGTCTTTTCCAGCAATGCGCGCTCGCCCTCCTCGGTCTTGGTCGGAAAAAACTCGAACGAAATGACCGGGCGCTTGTTTGCCCGGGCGGTTGCGTAGATGTCGCGGATGAAATGCACCGCGGGATGATGCCTGGAATCGTTCGCGATTCAATCCGGTAGTGAGGGATGCCGCAACTGCGCCACGGCGATCCCGTATTTATTATGGCCCAGGAATCAAACCACATCACAACGGAAGCCGGCGGCCGTAGCCGCCGACGTCAGTCGGCGCAAACTTCCTTTGCCCTTGGGCGCGCCCGCCCTCGATCGTCGCTTCCGCGAAAGGGTTAGCGCGGACTGACGTCCGCGGCTACGGGCCAGACGACTACTCATCTGGCGGGCCGGGAGAACCCTCTTTTCAATTCCCGGTTCGCGCGTGGTGTGGTAGTGCCTCCAAAACCACGGCCAGTAATCCGGGTCGAACGGATTCACACGCGGGTAGCCTGGAATCACCGCGCCGAGATACGGCCAGTCGGCCGGCTTCTTGATCAGTTCGTCTTTCAGCGCATGGTCCAGAAAACGACTGCGTCGGCCTGATAAAACTCACGACGAAGGCGGGGCAGGTAGTGGGAGAAATCCGAGCGCGGTTTTCGTTCGGAGGGGTCGGGTGGCGCGGGTTTGGCGTTCATGAGTGAAGATTTTAGCGCGGACTGACGTCCGCGGCTACGGGTTGCTTGAATTGCCGCTCGGCTCTGTTCTCATCTGCGCGGCTTTGTTTCATTTCCACTGCGCGAATTTGCTTTGGCCGAAAAACCAAAGCGCAACTACGACGGGCGCTGGCGGCCGTAGCCGCCGACGTTAGTCGGCGCAAACTTCCTTTTACGGGACGCGCGCTTTCCGTCGGTCCTCTCGTGCGCGGAAGGATCAGCGCGGACTAACGTCCGCGGCTACAGGACGGGGCGGCTACTTTTCTATTTTCACCGCCACGCATTTGTTTCATCCTTCCCGCGGCGAATTTGTTATGGCTGAAAAACCGAAGCACAACTACGACGAGAGCAAGGTCAAAACACTCTCCTCGCTGGAGCATATCCGGTTGCGCACCGGCATGTACGTCGGCCGGCTTGGCGACGGCTCACATTACGATGACGGCTGCTATATCCTGCTGAAGGAGGTCATCGACAACGCCATTGACGAATACATTATGGGCTACGGCAAAGAGGTGCAGGTCGGCATCGACGGGACGACGGTGAGCGTGCGCGATTTCGGACGCGGCATCCCGCTCGGCAAAGTGGTCGATTGCGTCTCCAAGATCAACACCGGCGCGAAATACAACGATGATGTGTTCCAATTCAGCGTGGGTCTGAACGGCGTCGGCACCAAAGCGGTGAATGCGCTATCGAAAGAATTTCTCGTTCGCAGTCATCGCTCGGGCGATTACGTCGAGGCGTGGTTCAAACAGGGCAAGCTGAAGAACGAAAAGAAAGGGAAAGCCAACAACGAATCCGACGGCACGTTCATCCGGTTCGAGCCGGACCCCGACATTTTCAAGGAGGTTGAATTTCGTCCCGAGTTCGTTGAGAAACGGCTGCGCCATTACAGCTATCTCAACACGGGGCTGAAACTGATTTACAACGGCAAGACCTTCCAATCCCGCAACGGCCTGCTCGACCTGGTGAGGGAAGACCTGGAGTCGGACCACAGCGAGCCGATTTATCCGCCGCTCCATTATGCGAGCAAGACGCTCGAGTTCTGCTTCACGCACACGAACAGCCGCTATGGCGAGACGTTTTTCTCGTTTGTCAACGGCCAGTACACTTCCGACGGCGGCACGCACCTGAGCGCGTTCCGCGAGGGCCTGCTCAAGGCGGTGAACGAGTATTCCAAGGCCGGCTACGAAGGGGACGACGTGCGCGAATGCATGGTCGGAGCCGTCTCGCTTCGCCTCAAAGACCCGGTCTTCGAGTCGCAGACGAAGAACAAACTCGGCAACACGGAAATCCGCTCGGAATTGGTCAACAAAGTCCGCGAAGAACTGCTCCATTTCTTCCATCGCAACAAGGAGATTGCTGAGAAAATCATCGCGAAAGTCGAGGACACCAAACAACTGCGCAAAGAATTGCAGGAAGTGAAGAAACTCGCCCGCGAACGCGCCCGGGCCATCACCATCCGCATCCCGCAGCTCAAGGATTGCAAAATCCATTTCGACAAATCCAAGGGCAAAGGCAAAGGGTCGATGGTTTTCATCACCGAAGGCCAGTCCGCCGCCGGTTCCATCGTGAGTTGCCGCGATGTGAACACGCAGGCGATCTTCGTCCTCAAAGGCAAACCGCTCAACGTCTGGGACCTCAAGCGGGACATCGTTTATAAGAACGACGAGATGTACAACCTCATGCGCGGCCTGGATATTGAGGACAGCATCGAGGGCCTGCGTTACGAGAAAGTCATTCTCGCCACCGACGCGGACGTGGACGGGTTGCACATCCGCAATTTGATGATCACTTATTTCTTCCGGTTCTTCGAGCAACTTGTGCATGACGGCCATTTGTTTGTGCTCGAAACGCCGCTGTTCCGCGTCCGCAACAAGGAGAAGACGATTTACTGTTACAGTGAAGCGGCGCGCGACGAGACCGCCAATCAATTGGGCAGGAGTTGCGAGATCACGCGCTTCAAAGGGTTGGGTGAAATCTCGCCGGGCGAATTCAAGCAATTCATCGGGCCGGATATGCGGTTGAGCCAGGTGGAGTACGCGCCCAAGCCCGATTCGCAGCAGATCCTGGGCTTTTACATGGGCAAAAACACGCCCGAGCGGAAGGACTACATCATGGCCAACCTCATCGTGCCGGTGGAGGAATGAAGCGAATATCGGCGTCGGCTACGGGAGGACGATTGATGCAAGCGAGCAATGGGAATCTTTATGGGACGACAGCCTTCGAGGGACAGTTCGGACTCGAAACCATCTTTAGCGTCTCATCTGAGGGAAACTTTCAAACAATTCATCGGGCCGGGCAGGAACGCTGGGAACGATTCAGTCAAAAGGGATGGGGAGCGCAGCCGCCCCGGCTGCTGTTCGGCGCGCCCCGCGCAGAACTCTGCACCACGAGGACAACTATCCAGAGGCGTGCCCCGCGCCGGAATGCCAACGGCGAGGGCGCCGTTGGCAGCGCCCGAGGCGGGCGCGCTCCCCGATTCCAATTTGAAATCGTTCCGACGCCTCAGGGCCTGACCAGCCGATAACTGACGAACGCCAGCTTCCGGCTGTCGGGCGACCAGGAGGGCACGTTGAGGGTTCCCTGTCCGCCGAACAGTTTGGCCAGCACTTGAATTTCGCCTCCGCCCTCCGGCATGAGCCGGAGCATCACATCCTTGTTCTCGGGATGCTCCTTCACGTCCTTCTCGTAGGATAGAAAGACAATCCATTTGCCGTCCGGCGACGGATGCGGAAACCAGCTGTTGTAATCGTCGGATGTGATCTGTTCCGGCTGACGGCCGTCGGGTTTCATCCGCCAGATTTGCATCGTGCCGGTCCGTTCCGAATTGAAATAGATGTATTGGCCGTCAGGCGAGTAATCCGGGCCGTCGTCCAGACCGGGCGTTGTGGTGAGCCGCTTTTCGTCGCCACCCTCGACCGGGATGGTGTAGATGTCGAACTCGCCATTGCGTTCGCCGCAAAAGGCGAGCGTCCTGCCGTCGGGCGACCAGCCATGCCAGTAGGACGGACCAAGCCGGGTGACGCGGCGCGGCGTTCCGCCTTCGCTGGGCAGGATGTAAATGAGCGACTTGCGCTCCTGTGACTGGTCGCTGATGGCCAACTGCATGCCGTCGGGCGACAGGCCGTGGTCGTTGTTGCAACGGCTGGCGAATCCGGTGTCGAGCAACTCCGGTTCACCGCCGGCGACCGGCAGTTTGCAAATGCGACCGGCGCGGTTGAACAGGAAGTAATTCCCGTCACGTGACCAGTTGGGCGCCTCGATATGATCGCGCGTGTGATAGACCACGCGCCGGTCTTTGGAGGCGATGGCGACGGTTTCCAGCGTGCTTTCCAATGTTGGCTTTCCGCCGGAATTGGCTTTGCCGGTCGCGATTTCGACGTTCGAGAAAACCGCCTTTTCGAACGCGTGGTTGTCGTGGGCGCAGACGCCCAATCCGACGTAGAACGGCTCGCGGAATTTAATCTTGAAGGCGCCGCCGGCTGCGTGGAGCGCGTCGCCTTCGCGGGCGATGGACATGGACACATAATCGCCCTCTTTTTCGATGCGGACCCGTCGCGGCGCGGAGACATTCGATTGGATTTCACGCGTCGGACCGCCGGCGCTCTCACGGTACTGCAGCGACGTGAGGCCATCACCGTGGACCGCGGCGTCGGCGTACGGCGAGTCGGGTTGCAGACTCTGGCGAATCAGAAGACACGCCTTGCGGTGGGCGTTGCCGCCCGTGCCGATCCAGCGAATGTTCGCCGCGAGCGTGACGTCGCCGGTCATTTTTTTCCAGACGAATTGAAACGCGTCATTGGTGAACCACATGTTCTCCCCGCCACCGCCGATGAGGTAAGTCTGCTGGGCCGGATCGTATTCGACCGAGCCGGGCCTGAGGACGTTGCCGACATCGCCGTGGCTCTCGAACGGTCCGAGTGCTGTATCCGCGGCGCGAATGGTGCCCGGCGGAAACAAGAGGCAAAAGCCGGAAACGATGGCTGAGATCTGCGCGGCGAAGTTCAAAGAAAGTTTCCACGGCTTTGCAACCGCGCATTGCGACCATGCACCTTCTCGTAGCGGCGTCTCGGCAGAGCGCCGCAATTCGTGGGAGGAACAGTCCGCGGCGCTCTGCCGAGACGCCGCTACGAAGAGACGGTTTATGAGAAGCCATGAACCGGTCGGAATCCCCCTCAACCGCCCTCCGGGCACCTTCTCCCCCATTGGGGGAGAAGGACGGGATGAGGGGGTACGGTTCATGGGTGGATTAGAGCAGCTGCCAGATGTTCTGACAATTTCACAAATGCTCACTCCCCGGTCAGGGCGACGTCGCCGGCGCTGCACGCGAGCCGCCCTCCCCTGATTCCCGGACATGCTGAAACAGGCTTGTCACCCTGGGATCACAGGTGAATCCTCAAGCAATTCCTATGAAAATTGTGGAGCCGACATTTCTGGCGCTGGCGCTTTTCAGCGCCGTCGCCAGTCAAGGGGACGAGGTCCTGTTTCGGGACGATTTCAAAGGCAAGTTGGGTGAAGGGTGGTCGTGGGTGCGCGAACACCGCGCGGCCTGGCGCGTGACGGCGCGCGGCTTGGAAGTTCACGTAGAGCCGGGCAACATGTGGGGACCGGCCAACGACGCAAAAAATGTCCTGGCGCGGCCCGCGCCCGACGCGGCGAAAAGCGCGATCGAGGTCTCCGTGAATGTCGAGAACCATCCCAGTGGCCGGTATGAACAGGCGGATCTTGTGTGGTATTACGACGACGGCCACATGGTGAAGCTGGGACAGGAACTGGTGGATGGCAAATTGAGCATCGTCATGGGCCGCGAGGAAAACGACAGGACGCGAACCATTGCCATCATTCCGTTGCAATCGTTCACTGTGCGGCTGCGGCTTTCCGTGCAAGGCAGTCGCGTCCATGGCCATTTCCGCACGCCCGATTCAAACCAATGGCGCGAAGCGGGCGCATGTGATCTGCCCGCACCGGCCAATGGCACGGCCAAAATCAGCCTTCAGTTTTACCAGGGACCGGCCGACACCGAGCATTGGGCGCGAGTCACGGAGTTCCAAATCCGGCGGTTGGGTGGCAATTTCCTAATTTGCTTCAGGTGGGTGCGCCGCTGCCGCGGCGCACGGCGGTGCCGCAGCACCGCCGCAACCAAATTAAGGCACTGCCGGTTGGGCTACTAAAACTTTACTTGTTCCAGGAAGCGCAGACTCTGCGGGATTTGTTCCACCGAAGTCGGCGATTCATCTTCGATAAAATACCATTTCACGCCGGCTTTCTTCGCCGCTTTCAAAACGGCGGGCCAATCCATGATGCCGGCGCCAAGCGCGACGTCGTTGGTCACCTCCGAATGTCCGGTGAGCAGTCCGGTCGGAGTGCCCTTCTTCATGTCTTTGACGTGCATCAACTCGAAGCGGTTGCCGTATTTCTCCAGCAGTTTCACCGGGTCCTCTCCGGGATGAACAATCCAGAACACATCCATTTCGTAGCGGACGTGCTTCGGGTTGGTTTCGCCCATCAGCAGGTCGAACAGCGTTCCGCTGCCGCGGGGCTGAAATTCGTAGCCGTGCGTGTGATAGAAAAACTTCAGGCCATGTTTCGCCAGCGCTTCGCCTGCGCGACTGAAGACCGCGGCGGCTTCGCGACAGGTCTTTTCGTCGAACGGGTCTTTGTGCGGAATCCACGCGCAGCCGACGTATTGAAGGCCTAGCGTTTTCGCATCGCGCGCGACGCCTTCGACGTCGTCGCGATAGCGTTCGAAAGGGAAATGGCCGCTGATCGGCTTCAATCCTTTGGCATCGAGTTGTTCCTTGAGTTTTTCCGGCGTGAGATTGTAGGTGCCTGCCAGTTCGACATACTCGATACCGAAGCTGCGGACCTGATCGAGTGTGGCGGGGACATTTTTGGCGAACTGATCGCGCAGACTGTACAGTTGAAGGCCGATCGGTCCTTTGAAAGCCGGCCCGATGCCGGCCGCATGCTTGTCCGCCGCGATCGTGGAGGTCGCCAGACAAGCCGAAGCGAAAAAACCGAGCGGATAAAGTAGAGCGTGTTTCATGTCTTGCATTTAACATGAAACCTCCGGCGATGGGAAGTCCGCAAACCGCCGGTCAGACCGGAATGGCCGAAGTCCTGTCGCCCATCGCTATAGAGAGGTTCCAAAAGTAATTTCCGATAAATGTTGGGTGCGCCTCTCCCCTCACCCGGGTAAAGCCACCCTCTCCCCTCATCCGATGAGGGGAGAGGGAAGGGTGAGGGGAGCCTACATGTGCTGGAAGAGCAGTTGCTGGCTGTTGAGGTCGAGTTCGTCGATGTTGCGGATGTCGTAGCGGTTGTCGTCCACATCGCTGAGGATGATGCGGCCTGGAGCAGGCCGCTGGACGTTCTCGCCCAGGTTCCGTGTGGTCAACTTACATACACCCCGGTCGGTTTCAATCTCCCAATCCACCGTCCCGAAGCGCTCTTTCGCGGTCAGGATGCGTTTGACGGCCGGGAGGAGGTAGCGCCGCTCGAGGTCCTCGTGCACCAGCTTCCGGTTCGCGTTGCTCAGCTCTCCCGGATCGATGATCATCCCCACTTCCTTGTTCGCGCCGTCCTGGACACTGAAGAAGCGGTCGGGCTCGGAGAGCGGGAAGGCACGCAACACGCTCACTTTCAGGTGAGAACGATCTTCTTCGACGGTCAAGCGCAGGGTGGCGCCGCGCTTGAAGAAGCGCAGCTTTTTCACGTCGAGGAACACCAGTTCCACGGCCTCGGCGGGAGACTCTGAGGTTTCTGTTTCGGCGTCAATCATCGGTCAGGAACGTCTTTTGGTTTCGCAAGGTCTTCTGTCGCGGGCGCATCTTCCACCACCACGATGCCGCTGGTCGATTCCCTCTCCCCACGACGGAGGAGTGGGGAGAGGGTAAGGCAGAGGGGTTCCACTTAGCCGCGCCAATTCGATGGAAGGTGCCCCTCTCCCCAGCCCTCTCCCCGCTCGTGCCTCGCAGGGAGAGGGAGGCGCCCTTCTCTCGCTCTTTTACGGTTTTCATCTACGCTGGTATCTCGATAATCTTGTTCAGGTCCTGCTGCGCCTGGACGAGGCGGTGGAACTCGCCCTTTTTCTCGATCAGCTCCTCGTGCGTGCCGACTTCGGCGACCTTGCCTTCCTTCAGGACCACCAACCGCGTGGCGTTACGCAGCGTGCTCAGGCGATGCGCGATCGCGAAGGTCGTGCGGCCTCTGACCAGCCGCGCGATGGCGTCCTGGATCTGCTTCTCGGTGTCCGTATCGACGGAGGCAGTGGCCTCGTCGAGGATCAGGATACGCGGATTGTGCAGGATCGCGCGGGCGATGCTCACCCGCTGGCGTTCGCCGCCGCTAAGCGTCTGGCCGCGCTCGCCGACCTGCGTGTCGTAGCCGTCGGGCTTCTGGATGATGAAATCGTGCGCGTTGGCGGCCTTGGCCGCGGCCATGACTTCCTCGCGCGCGGCGCCTGGCCGGGCGAAGGCGATGTTCTCGTAGATCGAACCGCTGAAGAGAAACGGTTCCTGGAGCACGACGCCGATCTGCGAGCGCAGGTCCTTCTGCGCGATCTGCCGGAGGTTCACGCCGTCGATGAGGATCTCGCCTTCCTGGACCTCATAGAAGCGGCAAATCAGATTGATGGTGGTGCTCTTGCCCGCGCCGCTCTGTCCCACGAGGCCGATCATCTCGCCCGGCGCAACGTTGAAACTCATCTCCTTGAGCACCGGCTTGTGCGGCTCGTAGCCGAACGTCACGTTCTTGAACTCCACGCGCCCTTCGATGCGCGGGATGGGCACGGGCTTTTCCGCGTCTTTCACGTCGGATTCGGTGTCGAGCACCTCAAAGACGCGCTCCGCCGAGGCCAGCGAGCGCGAAAGAAAGTCCGTAACGCGGCTCATGTATTGTAGCGGACCGTAGAAGGCCCCGAGGTAACCCAGGAACAGGAAGAAAGTTCCCAGCGTCATCTCCCCTCGGATGACGCTCTGGCCGCCAAAGTACCAGACCATCAGGTTGCCCAGGCTGACGATGAAAAAGAGAAACGGAAAGAACGTGACCCACATGTGCTCAGCCGTAATGTTTGCCTGGCGAAGCTCGAGGCTGTGCTTGTCGAACCGCTGCACTTCGCGGTCCTCCTTGGCAAACGCGCGGACCACGCGCACACCCGAAAGGCTATCGCTGACCGTCGCCGTCAGGCGGCTGTGCAGGTGCCAGGCCCGGCGCCATCCATTCATGATGCGCGGCCAGAAAACCTTCGTCAGCAACATGACAAACGGCGCCGGTATGAAAACGAGCAACGTAAGCTTCCAGTTCATCCATAGCAGCACGGCGCCGATGCCGAAGAAGAGGAGGATGTTCGAGAAGAACATCTGGATGCTCTCTACCAGCACGTCTTCGAGGGATTGGGTATCACGGGTCACGCGGCCGATCAGCGCGCCGGTCTGTCGCTTGTCGAAATACTTGAGCGAAAGGCTTTGCAGATGCCGGAAGACGTCTTCGCGAAGCTCGTGCGAAAGTTGCTGGCCCAGGCGCACGGCCATCCGGCCGCGCCAGACCCCCAGCGCCTGTCCGATGAATTGCACGCTCATCCAGGCGAGCACCAGCCAGCCCAGCATCGAGTAACGTTCACCAACCGGAAGCGGGTTGCCGACCGGTTTCAGCACCACGTCCGTAAGCGGCTTGGTCAGGTAGGGAGGCACGAGGCTCAGACCCACGCCCATCAGCATCATGGCCCAAATCAACGCGACCTGGCCCTGATGCGGCTTGAGGTAGGCCAGGATGCGGCGGATCGCCTTGCCCTTGCTCATGCAAGCGGGGCAGACCTTGGAGCCTTCCGGAAGCAGCAGCTTGCAGGCTGGACAGCGTTTCTGGTCTTCCTTGTCCGGCTCGAGGCGCGGGTGTTCACTGGGCGCTTCGACCGGCTTGCCGGCAGCGTCCTTGTCGCCACGCCGGGCTTGCTCGAGAACTTTCTTGTAGCGGTTGAGGTCGTTGATGTATTTCGCGATGCGCCCGAACTTGCGCTGCTGCGCATTCGAGTAGCGCAGGACTTCCACGCTCTTGCCGTCCACCGTCGCGAGCAGCGCGCCGCCACCCACGAGCCCGTCGACGGTCGCGGTCTTGATCTCGTCCAGCGCAAGGTCCACGCGCGGGACAAAGCCGTTGCCGTTCGACGCGTACACGCTCAGACGCGCAGGCGTCAACACGAGCCACTCTTCGCCGAAGTGCCCGGAAGGATCGAGGTCCGTCGAGACCGCCGCCACCAGATCCTTCGGCGCAATCGCGAGTTTTTCTTCAAGTGACGCAGGTAAAGGATCAATCAGAGGCATGGACGTACCTCATCCGGTGCGTTGCGTAATGGCGAGCAGGAGTTGCGAAGAACGTCCGGATCGGAGGCGGTGCTTTTGGAACCGAATGCCATACGAATGATCATAGGAGTATGCTTTCGGGCGATTATTCAGGTTAGGCTACCAAAGGCGTTTAGAAAGAGAAAAATCAATTCCCGACAACCAACCAAACTTCTGCGAGAGCGCACCTCGTGCACTTTGTTCAAGCGCTTGCGTTTTTTGGCTCGATAGTGAAATTGGCGGTTGGGACTGAGGCGCTTACATGGCTGGCGGGGTGTCGCGAAAATAAAATTTGCATTCCGACGGGAAACCGGCAGGCTTTGGCCCAGTTAGATTACTCGTCGATTTCGAGGCCTGGAAGATCTTCAGTTGAACGTGTTTCAATGATGATTTGAAACCCGATAGTCGGGAACAGCCCGGGAAGAAGCAGTCAGTCTAAACTTAGAAAGTCATCATGAACACGAAACTGTTTGTAGGAAATCTCTCCTTCAACACCACCGAAAACGATCTCCAGGACCTTTTCGCCGCGCACGGCACCGTGATCAGTGTCGATTTGATCATGGACAAATTCAGCGGCAAGTCGCGCGGATTTGCCTTCGTCACCATGGAAACCAAGGAAGGGGCGCAAGCGGCCATCCAGGCGCTCAATGGCAAGGACCTGAACGGCCGCGACCTGACTGTCAACGAAGCCCGTCCGCGCGAGGAACGCCCGCGGTCAGGCGGTCGCGGAGGCGGAGGCGGGGGCGGGGGCGGTCGGCGCGATTACAACAGCCGTTACTGATTCATTGAATTGCCCACGGCAGGGTGTGGGACTCTGAACAGCATTGTCCCGCGCCCTTTTCGTTTCGCCTCACGCCTATTGCGGACCGAGCGAAACCGATTCTTGCTCGCGGGCGTAGAAAAAGACCATTCATGGAAGAGCATATTGAAGTCGAAGGAAACGTTGTTACCGTGCTGCCGGGCACCATGTTTCGCGTCGAACTGGACAACAAGCACCAGGTGCTGGCGCACATCTCCGGCAAGATGCGCAAGCGATTTATCCGGTTGACGGTCGGCGACCGCGTCAAACTGGAGATGTCACCCTACGACCTCGACAAAGCGCGCATCACGTATCGCTTGCGTTAGCACTGATTGCAACCCGGACCCGGTCGTGGGGTTCGCTGCATCCGGCTTGTTGGAGCAGTTCATCGCGCTTTCAGGCGATCTCGCACCCAAACGACCCAAGGGTCTTTCGGACCTGAAACCTCCTCGTTCGTCGCGGCTAGAGGCGACCAATGAACGTCGCCACCCCGAAGGAACAACAGAAACTGACCACCCGCCTTGTAATCACTGGCGTAACAATCCCCGTGGAGACCGCCGGGCCGCACAGAATCATACGGAACAGTGCCATCATTCGGGCCTTCGTAGCGAACTGTCTGGCCATGCACTATAACCGTCTTGGACTTGAACTCACCCTTGAGGAGCTCCACGACTGTCATCTCGATGGGAGAAATGTTTGTGATGGTCACGTCGGGTGCTCTCACAAGCAAGATCACATCGGCAGCCGCGGTGATTTCAGCCGCGGTTGCAACGTGCGGCACGGAACAGGCCAGCGCGCTGCTAAGGGCACACGCGCCAAAGATAAGACTAGAAACTATGACTACTCGAAACGTGGCTCTCATCGCTTTGCTCCAACGAATGGTTAGCCGACCTTCCGGGCCTCAAATCCATACTTCCTCGCAATCTTCGACGCGTCGTCGAACGCTACCGCCTCCCGAACGTTCTTGAATAAACCAATCTCCATCAGATCGGCGATAATCTGAAAAGGTTTCCGCGCTAGCGCGGCAGCCAGATCGCTAACCGGTACCGGATCCGGAATGGGTATCCTTGAACCGTCGGGAGACTGGTCCTCCAGACCCCGCGCTGTTTTCTTCGGGGGTCGCGGAGGGCCACCTGTGGGCGCGGGCTGCGTCTTGTGGACTCTCTGGCGGCTTGAATGAGGCATACGCTTTTGCGGCTGACGTTGCGCATCAGTGCCGCGCCGCCAATGATGCATCATATGAAACAAAGACGCAATCGGCGCGTTCACTTCATGCGCGTTAGCCCTTTTTCTCATCCAACAGATAGAACACGTCGGTGCGTATCTTCGAAGAATCAGCATTCCAACTCTCTTCCCAATGGCCGTAGAGCTCCCACGAAATTCCGGTGCACCGATACCCCTGCTCAGCGCACCACGTTCGAATCGCTGCATGCGCTTCAGATAGACGGCCGTAAGGTCCAAAATGTGTGGTGTGAGCTACTCGCCCGGCCGGCAACCGTGAACAATGAACTCGCGGGCTTGCGGCAAACTCTTCTGAAACCTCCACGCCGACTTCGACTGAACCTTGCGCATCCAGGTAAACGGACACATGACGGCCCGGCCGCCGAAGCCCGGCGGAACGCACGAACGACCAGACCTCACCACAAGCTGCGGGCACAAACTTCGGTAGTTCTCTCGACGGCACACGGTCACGAAGCACCGCCGTCAGAGTCGGCTCAGAATCGGCGATCTCGACCTGGTAGCGCATAGTTTGATTTTGGCTAACGATCAGCTCACCGATGGCGGCCCCCCCCGTGACTCCAGAATTGCCAAGACGCGTCGCGGGGCCGCCATTCGGTGCAGCGCCTTCGGTGTGCAACCTCCGCCACAAATATCGTGCGAAGAGTACCAAAAAAGTCCAGAAAAGTGCCGAGATGAAACATGCGCCCAGGATCCAAATCCATCCAGGCGTTCGAGGCTGAAGCGTTTCGAGCAGTGCAGTCAGCGGCAGCGTCGGTGCCGCCAACCCGGCCCCAATCCAATAAAAAACGTGTTCCGAGCCGATCAGCGGTGGGTCGGAGTTCAGGGACGAGGAAGATCAAGATCACCCACCCGAGAAGTGAAGTGGTGAACATTGCTGCCGAAATTTTCGCGTACGCTTTCACACCGAACGTCAGAGGTGAGCGACGGGGATGAGTCGCCACAGACGTTGGAATTGAAGGTGGCCGTAACGGCTCATCCCCGTTCGCTCGACCGACTCGTTAGGCGACGGAATCACCTCATTTCTTTTTCAATGACGCAGCGAAACGCTGCGCCTCTTCCATAGAACTCGTAAACCACCACATCTCGCGGGCTTCGACTGGCCAAGCGCCCACCGCAGGAAGCAAGACCTTTCCGTTCACCTGTAACTCGTAATCCTGTCCGGCGTGCGTCTCTGTGAAGCGCTGAAACCTCCGAGCGCCGTCTTCGTTAAGCACGATGTGTATCTGTGCTTTGAAATCGGGTGCATTCGTGTTCGCGGAGAGGCGATTCTTATCGAGCGGCTCTGCGGACGCGGTCACGACATCCGCCGACCGAATGTTGAAGACTTGCTGACGCGTGTGGAATGAACATCCCACCAGTGTAGCCAAAACTAAAGAGGTGAAAAGTCGCATATGAAACTCGTCGCCGAACGATCAGCTGAGGCACCGGCGAGCACTGACGGAGCAAACCTAAAACTCCAAGGCCAATCCCTGGCGCTGACGCCGGTTGCCTCCAGCGGCTGGTTCGGCGATGTGTTCATATCTTCAAAAATCTTCGGTCCCTCTCTCCCAACGGCGATCGACTCCGAGTAACGTCCGTCGCACTCGCCTCGCAAATCC
>QHNT01000011.1 GCA_003218515.1 Verrucomicrobiota bacterium
TCCTCGGCGTCGAATCTCATTTCCGGCCGTTGCAGCGTTTCGAGGAAAACCGGCAAGGTATGGGCAACGTCGCGCGTCGCGCCCAAGAGCAATCGGGCCGCGACCAGACGCCGAAGCAGATCGCGGCTCTCACATTCCGTGATGAGCCTCTCCCGCGCCTCGCCGTCGCCCGGCTCGAGCCGCAGGATCACAAACGCGGCGCGCGCCCCGGCAAGACGGTCCTCCGCGTGCAGGCGGCCGCGCATGAGTGGAACGATTCGAGGTGCCAGGCACTTCAGCGACCCCAGACACCGCGCTGCCTCCTCGCGGTTTCCCAGTTCCGCCGCGAGCCGCTCCAGCCGCGCGCCCGCCTCTTCAGGCGTGATCATGCAGATCGCCAGCGCCGCGGCGAACTGGATATCCTCCACCGTCCCTTCCGTGAGTTCTTTCGGCAAGTTGTCCGGAAATTCGCCGCTCTCGTAAGCGCGCAATTTGGGTAAGGCCGCGCGGGCAACCGGACCAAGCTCGCCCAAGGCGTTGATTTTTCGCAACAGCGTGAAAGCGTCCTCGTCTTCCAGAGTCGCGATCATGCGCGGCACCAGCGGGGCTGCCGCTTCACCGCACGCCGCAATGGCTGCGCCGCCGTTGTAACGAAGCATCGGAACGGCGTCATTCCACGCCAGGGAGAACGTTTCCAACACGCGGCCGTTTCGTACGCCGGTCTTCGCCAGAGCCAGGAGCGCATTGCACCGGCCTTCCATCGCCAGACCGGGCGATATTCCGTCGCGTCGGACTTTTTCGAGTCTTCCTTCTCCGCCCGCAAAGCCGTCAGTGGCGGCTTCGACCAGCGCCGGGAGGGCCGGCGCGGCGTTCGTGCCATACACATCCAACGCCCGGGCGGCATCGCCTGCGAGGCAGGGGATCCCCAATTGCCGAACAAGCTGAGGCAACAACTCGGGAATGTCCTTCCAAAATTCTGCGCTCCACATCTCCGCGCCCAAAAATTCGCCGCCCCGTGCTCGCTGAAAATAAGCGATAAACTCCCCACGCGCGCGCGGCGACTCAGGGAGCACCAGCCCCAACGCGCTGGCGGCTTGCGCCGCAATCTCGGGCGTCGGGTCCGACAGTGTTTCGATGAGTGTGCCGGCGGCCGGCCGCACGGCGCCGTGGCCGAGACACTGCAGCAGGGTGATGGCTCGCAGCCGCCTCGTCCGGACTGAGACCGGCTCAGGCAGAAATCGAGTCAGGAACGCCGGCAGCGTCCGCCACCGGGCGACGTAAAAACGGTCGAAAGCCGTCTCACGCCGACGCAGTTCCCTGCACAGATACGGCACGCAGTTCGTCTCGCTGCGCAAGACGATGGTCATGCAAACCGCGAGTTCCCGGTCACTGAAATTGTCAAAAGTCTCCGGTGGGCTTCGCCAGATCGTCAATGGCGCCGTCAGCAACCGGTCCAACGCGCGTTCCGCCCGCCTGTTTGAGCGAAGCGACAACCCAATCGCTCCGGAGACCAGAACACATGCGCCTATGAGCCAAACGACTCTTAAACGAGAGCGGGCGAGAGGTTTAATTGTTGACGAAGCCCTTTCCACGAACCGCCCCCTCACCCCTTCCCTCTCCCCCGATGGGGGAGAGGGTGGCCGGAGGCCGGATGAGGGGGCAGGTTCATAGCCTCGATTCACGTCCAGATTTTGAATGTTAGCGCTACTCATGAGCACCGCATCGAATGCCGCGATTTTAATTTGCCGGTGGCGGACCGAAATGAGCGGCATGCGACGCGTAGGCCGCCGCGTCATTCAGCATGGCATCTATCGCCGCCACCAGCGGCGCGGCGACAACCAATCCCGAAAACACCGCTCGATCGCCAATGTTGTTTTCCAGCAGGAACGTTGGCCGTTGGGTGACCTGCAGCGCATCGAACTCCGCCGTGGTCGCCCGCGCCCGCGCCTCGATTTCCGGCGATTTTGCTTTCTTCAGCAGCGCTGTCACGTCTAATCGGGCGGCGCTTGCCGCCACGGCGGCCGCTTCCTCCCAACGCCCGACCTTCCGTCCATCCCGTAGCGCCGCATTCGCAATCGCCAGCCGCACGCAGTCGTCAGTCACATTGAAATCTTTCGCCGCCTCAGCCACGAAATTCGGAGCCAAATACGGCTTCAGTTCCGATTCGAACCAGCCGGAGTTCAGCAGGAATGGCGAGCGCATGATGGCGCCGCTGCGGCGATAAAACCATTGGCACTGCGTCTGCGAGGCGGGATACGCCTCGGACGGCATCAACGCGATTTTCCAACCGAACTCCACTTTGCCCGCGTAACGCTGCTTCAATTCAGCCCAGGCAGGTTCGGCCCAGTAACACCAGGAGGAGATGACTTCGAGGTAGTAGGTGACTTTCATCGCGCAAGGGAGCTTGGGCGATTTGCGCGCGAATGTCCATCCTGCCCTCTGCCAGCTTGCTTTAACGGATGATTTCTGTTTCTCTTCTGCGGAGCAATGAGCAATCCCCTGTCCGCCAAATGATGCTGCGAAAGCTGCGGCGTACACCTGGAATTCCCGCTGGAGGTGGCCGGCAGCCGCACCGCTTGCCCGAGCTGCGAAGCCCGCCCACCCACCGTCGAACGAAACGTCGCGTCCGGACGAAGCCGGCGAACGACAGCAGGCAGGAAGCGGCGGGCCCAAGGCGAGATTGAAACGGCGGCCGTGAGTCGATGAGTGGACCTCAATAAATTTCCGAAATGGAACCGATTGTCGGTTCCATCGAAGCAACGGTTGTCGGCCTGCGTCTGCCTCATTCAGCCAACCGGGCTCCGACAGTGCTCAGTTCAACGAGACGATCCATCGGTTGATGTGCCGCCCAACCAATCCCACGCAAGACCAACACACGATAGAGAGGATCATCAAAGGTCCAGGTGAAATGGCCCGGAATACAAACGAAGAGACGGCCTTTGCCTTGTTCCCTGATCCAGACTTGCGGCCGCGGCTCGCCGTCTTCCACGGACGCCGCGAGCACAGTGGCGCCCTTGAAGTCTCCAGTGAGTTTCCAATAGCTCTCGTCCACGAGTTGTGTGGTGTCGAATCCGGCGGTGAGTTGGTGCGGGCTGAACCGAAGTTCTTCCGTTCCGTAGCGGAAGCGCGCACCCGGTCCCCAGGCGCGCCCAAGTCGCGCAGCCAGCGGTTCGACGTCCCGATACGCATTCATGGACCAATGCAGGAACACCAATCCGCCGCCGCGGTCCAGAAAGGTGTCGAGGTCCTTCGCCTTATCGGCGGTCCAGGCGGGATTGTCGTGGTAAAACGCGACCACGTCCGCCTGCCGCCACTGTTCCGGACTCGGCCAACGGTCGGCGGTTTCGACGGTCACGCCATCAGCCAAGGCCAACAGTTTCGACCAGCGCTCGCGCCACAGTGGATAATCGTGGAAACCGGGCGCGGCGTGTCCCGCGTCCTTGGGCGAAGCGCAAAGGATCATGCGTAAGCTCGTAGCGGCCGACGTGAGGAGGCTCTGACTTGAGTTTGTGGTCACGCGATCCGTGACGTGTGACGCAAGCGGCACGGAAAGCAGCGCTGCCAACTCCGAACGCTTTCGCGCCGCTGGCGGCTTCTGACCCTGCGCTTCGACCTCCGGCGCGTGCGGCTCCAACGGTGACGTCAGCAGGTAGGTCATCAGATCGCGTTGCTCATCATCCGTCAGCGCATCCCAAAGACCTTCCGGCATGAGCGATAGCGTGGAGGGTATGATCGACTTAACATTCTTGCGCGCAACCTGGTGAAGGATTCCGTCGGCCATCGCCACTTGAATCACCCCGTCCGCCTCACGCTGAACAATGCCGGTCAGGCTTTCGCCGTCGGACAATTCAATGGCGCTGGCGACATGGTCCGGGTTGATGGCGGCGTTGGGCAACTGAATATCCTTGCGCACGCTGGCGTAGTCGCGCTGCACAAGGTTCGACAAATCCGGGCCGACGCGCTGCCCTTCGCCACGGATGACGTGGCACTTCGCGCAGCCCAGCCTGTCACTGAAGAAGAGCCGTTTGCCTGGAAGCCAATGGCCATCGGCGATTTCGGGAACCGGCCGTTCCATCGGCGCGGCCGGCGCCGCGCCGGATGGCTGCGCCCAGGGCAGGAGCAAGCGGCGCAGCGGGAATGGTCGCGGGCGCGGGTCGTCGGCCGTGAACCACGTCGCGGTCAACGCGACCTCGCCGCCGGTCTCGAGCTTCAGTTCGATCGGCTGCCAGTGTTGTCCCGGAGCGCGAAACTCCACTTCCGAGCGCTGTGCGCCCCGGTCGGTTTTCGCGGAGGTCAGACTCTTGTCCGCGAGTTTCAAGCTGAAGGGCGCCGACGCTTCAATCACGACCGTCACGTCCTCGGGCGGGCGGACCCAGTCGATCATCGAACCCGGCTGAATGGCTGGCTGGAGCATTTGCCAAAGGTCAAGTTGGCCTCGCAAACGAAGGTGGCCCGATTGAGTGAGGAGTGAAAACAATCGCTCGTGTTCTGCGCTTCCCCTGGTCAACTCGCGCACCACTTGTAGATCAGCGTGAGGCAGCCAGCCGACCCACGATTCCTTGACCTCGGCAGACTCCCACTGCGCTTCCACGCCGCTGAGATCGGTAAGTAGATCGATTTCGTCGTGGCCGCCGATGGCCCGAGGCGGACTTGTCAGGCCTGATGTCCGCCTCCTTACGTCGGCGGCTACGGAAGGAAGCGTCACCGCATAATTCACCACTGCATTCCGCGGCTGTGTCACCAGCGTCAGTGTGCGGCGGTCCGGACTCACGCTCGCGCTCAGGATTTCATGCGCGTAACGCGGCACCGCCAGTTGGTC
>QHNT01000012.1 GCA_003218515.1 Verrucomicrobiota bacterium
AGCCTTGTCTCAGATTCAAGAAATTCAGAAAGCAATTCAGGTGCCGCAATCATTTTGAAGACCCTAGCCACAACGCAGGAATCGAACTTGCGTTTCCCCGCCTTTGCGTCCAAAAAGCCACCGCCGACCTGTTAGTCGTTGCAATTTTGCGAAAGCCTTGTGCCGGATTGCCGCATTGGCACCTAGGCTGCTCTTCGCAACATTGGTAATTTTGTTTGCGGATTTTGATGCGGCAAACCGGTCGCGGTGTTGAAACAAATCCTCATGCGAAACCTGTTTCCAGGAGTCCGGCGGCTTTTTTTCGCGTTCCTGCTGGGGAGCAATCTGTGCGCCCAAACCCCTTCCGCGAAAGGCCCGGACAAAGTCGAAACGGTTTTGCTGACCGTCGAAGGCAAAGTCGAGGTTTCCGCCGCGGGCGCCACGACGTGGTCCCCAGCCCGCACCAATCAATTCCTGCACCCCGGTGACCGTTTGCGCACCGGCCTGCGCAGCCGCGCCACCCTCCGCCTTTCCGACAAGAGCGTGTTGCGCGTCAATGAGCTGACCACGCTCAAAATTCAGCCTCCGCCGAAAGAAAGCAATGCGCCCGTGCTGGATTTAAGCTCCGGCGCGACCTACTTTTTCAGCCGCGAAAAACCTGCCAGCGTCGAGTTCCGCACGCCGCTGGCTTCCGGCGCCATTCGCGGCACGGAGTTCGATCTGGCCGTTGCCGAAGACGGCCGAACGGTTTTGTCGCTGCTCGACGGCCTGGTCGATTTACACAACGCGCAAGGACGAATTGATTTGCAAACCGGCGAACAAGGCATTGTGGAGCCGGGTAAAGCCCCGACTAAAACCGCCGTCATCGACGCCATCAACATCATTCAATGGTGCCTCTATTATCCGGGCGTGCTGGACGCCGATGAGCTGAATTTGAGCGCCGACACTCGTCAAGCCCTCTCGGCTTCGCTGGACGCCTATCGCAACGGCGATCTGCTTCTAGCGCTCGGCAACTATCCGGACGGCCGCATTGCCGGTTCCGATGCCGAACGAATTTATCGCGCGGCGTTGCTCCTGGCGGTCGGCCAGGTTGACCAAACCGAAGCGCAGCTCAAAGAATTGCAAGCCGCCTCGCCGCTTGCCGATGCGCTGCGCGAAATGATCGCCGCGGTCAAGTTCGAGCCGTGGAACCGGGCCGCGCCTCCGAGCCTGGCAACCGAATGGCTCGCCGAGTCGTATTACCTTCAGTCACGTTCCCAACTCGAAGCGGCTTTGCTGGCCGCTAAATCGGCTGCGGAAAAATCTCCGAACTTCGGTTTCGCCTGGGGGCGCGTGGCTGAACTCGAATTCAGTTTCGGACGGACGCCTCAGGCGCGGGCCGCGCTGGAGAAGGCCTTGCAATTGTCGCCGCGCAATGCCGAGGCGATTTCGTTGAAAGGTTTTATTCTGGCCGCGCAAAACCGGATCGATGAAGCGCTGAACTTTTTTGACGAGGCCATCGCAGTCGATCCGGCCCTGGGCAACGCGTGGCTGGGACGGGGCATGTGCCGCATCCGTCAGGGCCGCGCCGAGCGGGGACGGCAGGACTTGCAGGTGGCCGCGACGCTGGAACCGAATCGCTCCGCCTTGCGCAGTTATCTGGGCAAAGCGTTCGGCAACGCCGGCGACGCCAGGCTGGCCGGAAAAGAACTGGGACTGGCCAGGCGTCTCGACCCGAAGGACCCGACTCCCTGGCTCTACTCCGCCTTGCTGAATCAACAGGGAAACCAAATCAATGAAGGGGTTCGCGATCTGGAAAGATCGCAGGAGTTAAACGACAACCGCAGCGTGTTTCGCTCGCGACTGCTGCTCGATCAGGACCGCGCGGTGCGCAGCGCCAATCTCGCGGCCATTTACCGCGACGCCGGGATGACCGACGTGAGCGTGCGCGAAGCCACCCGCGCTGTGAACGACGATTACGCGAATTACTCGGCCCATCTGTTTCTCGCCAACAGCTACGACGCCTTGCGCGATCCGAAGCAGATCAACCTGCGTTACGAAACGCCATGGTTGAGCGAACTGCTCATTGCCAACCTGCTCGAACCGGTCGGCGCCGGGCCGCTCTCGCAGTATGTTTCGCAGCAGGAATATTCGCGGCTGTTCGAGACCAACCATCTCGGCGTCAGTTCGAGCACCGAATATTTCAGCCGCGGCGATTGGACCGTGAACGGCTCGCAGTTCGGCCATATCGACAACACGAGTTACGCGTTCGATGTCGGTTACCTGAATCAACTCGGGCAAAGACCGAACAATGACGTTTCGCAGTTCAATTTTTCGGCGCAGGTCAAACAGCAAATCACTCCGCAGGACAGCCTTTTCCTCCAGGCGCTCTACTCGGATTATGAGGCGGGCGACGTGCAGCAGTACTACAATCAAGCCGACGCCCGGCTCACGCAGCGCATTAAAGAAACGCAGGAACCGAATGTGTTTGCGGGCTACCATCACGAGTGGAGTCCGGAACATCACACCCTTTTTCTCGGCAGCCGATTAAACGACCAGTTCACGCTCACCGACTCGTCGGCGGACATTCTGGTGTTCATTCGGACCAACAACGGCCAGATCCTCAACCTCTCGCCCTTTCCGTTCAATCAATTCACCCAAACCAATCGGAGCGACCTGGAAGCCTACTCGCTCGAATTGCAACACATCTGGCAACACAAGCCGGGAACGCTCATCGCCGGCGCGCGCTTTCAATCCGGTCAGTCGGACACCGCAGCCAGGCTGGATCACGCTTTGCTCTCGCCGGTCTTCTCGCCTTACGACCGGCAGGCGTCCACCGACCTGCAACGCTTCAGCGTTTACGCTTACTACTACTGGCAGGTTCTGGATTCGCTGCAAGTCACGGCCGGACTGAGCTACGACCGGCTGCATTTTCCGCGCAACATCGACGTCCCGCCGATCACCGATGAAGAAGCCACGCGGTACCGGCTCGCGCCCAAGGCCGGGCTGCTTTGGTCGCCGTTGACGAACACCACGCTCCGGGCGGTTTATACGCGTTCGCTGGGTGGCGTTTTCTTCGACAACAGCGTCCGGCTCGAACCGACGCAGATCGCCGGGTTCAATCAAGCGTTCCGCAGTTTGATTCCCGAATCGGTGGCCGGAACGATTCCCGGTTCGCGTTTTGAGACCTTTGGCGTCGCACTCGATCAAAAATTCAATCGCGGCACTTACTTCACGGCGGTCGGGCAAATCCTGAAATCGAAGGCGGACGCGCTCGTGGGGGTTTTCAACTTCACCAATGGCGCGCCGCAGGCCCTCCCGTCCAGCACTCCGGAGAAACTCGATTACGAAGAACGTTCTCTCACGCTGACACTGAACCAGTTGATCGGGGACAACCTGGCGGTGGGAGCCAGCTATCGGCTGACCGAGGCGGATTTGCTCAACCAGTTCACCGAAATCCCAACCAGCGTCAGTCCCGGCGCGCGACAGGACGTGAGCGCCACGCTGCATCAGGTGGACCTGTTTGTGCGCTTCAACTACGCGTCGGGTCTCTTCAGCCAGTTCGACGCGCTTTGGTCGCAGCAATCCAATCGCCGTTATTCGCCGGACATTCCGGGCGATGACTTCTGGCAGTTCAACGCTTACGTCGGCTACCGGTTTCTGCAGCGCCGCGCTGAATTCAAGCTCGGCCTGCTGAACATCACCGACCAGGATTACCGCCTGAACCCGCTCACGCTCTACTCCGAACTCCCCCGCGAACGGACGCTGGCGGCCAGTTTCAAGTTTTACTTTTAAGCTGTCGCCCGCTGCCTCGCCGGTGCAAATTCAATTGCGGAAGACCCTTTTCGCGACCGGCGAACACGAACGTGAGCTTTGCGAAGAAACTGTTGCACTTTAGAAAAGGCGGCCTCGCCGGCGCCTTGATCACGACTCTCGTCGGGTTGCTCCTCTACGGCGGGTTCGGCCTGGGCCTGATTTATCGAAGCTACGACTATCCATTCGGTCCCCGTCGTCCTATCAAGGTAGAGGACGTTGTCCTGGTTTACATGGACGATGAATCGCATAAGGAGCTGAACCAGCCTTTTGACGCGCCATGGGATCGCTCCCTGCACGCCCGGCTCCTGGAGCGCCTGACGCGCGAAGGATGTCGCGCCGTGGTGTTCGACATTGTGTTTGCTGATCCCGGCCGGAATCCGGCGGCGGACGAGCGCCTCGCCCGCGCGATCCGTGACAATGGCAAAGTGGTCCTGGCTGCCGACGCGGTGCCGGTGATCGGATTGGAGAAAATCAGTTACGACACCGCGAAACGGCTCATCTATCCTTTCGAACCGTTCAAAGAGAACGCCGCAGCGCTCGGCCTGGACGAAGTCATGCCCGATTCCGACCTTATCATTCGGCGGCATTTTCATGGCGCATGGGAGGACGAGCTGCCGAGTTTGAGCTGGGCAACCGCCCGCCTTTTGATGGCCGACGTTACGCGTGACGCAACACAACGCTTCCAGCCTAGGTGGATTAATTATTACGGTCCGCCCGGGTCCTTCCCCGCGGCCATTCCGAGGGTAAGCTTTTACGCGGCGCTTGACACGAACCGGGTTCCTTCGGGCTTCTTCAGCAACAAGGTCGCTTTCGTCGGCGCCGGGCTGTTGACGGTTTTCTCCGGACAGCGCAAGGACGAATATCCGACTCCCTATTCCCGATGGGGCGGCAAAGGGAGCCGTTTTATGTCAGGACTAGAACTTCAAGCGACCATGTTCCTGAACCTGCTTCGGGGCGACTGGCTGACGCGGGCATCCTCTCCGGGGTTGGTGGAACGAAGCGGCATTGTGTTGCTCGGATTGTTGGTCGGCTTCGGTTTAGTACACCTGCGTCCCTCACGGGCCGCGCCCGCCGCGATGGCAGGAATGCTCTTGATCGCCGTGATTGCCTACTGAAAAAATTTGCGAGCAACAAAGAACTGCTCCGCCCCGGCGCGAAGAAGGAAACGCTGACGATTCTTTTCAGCGACATTGCCAATTTCACTTCCATCTCGGAAGGCATGGACTCGGATGAGCTGGCACGGTACATGAACAGTTATTTTCAAACCGCCGTCGCGCAGTGCATTCATCACACCGACGGCACCATCGTGAAATATATCGGTGACGCGATATTCGCTTTCTGGAACGCGCCTGACCCGCAGAGCGATCACGCCCTGCGCGCTTGCGAGGCCGCTCTGCGCTTTCGCGATCAGCCGCCGCAATACATGAATGGCGAGCAGCTCGTCACGCGCATCGGCCTGCACACCGGGGTGGCAAACGTCGGCAACTTCGGCAGCACCGCGCGCGTCGATTACACCGCGCTCGGCGAAAACATCAACCTGGCCTCGCGCATGGAAGGACTCAACAAATACCTCGGCACGGACATTCTAATCACAGGGCAAACCCAGGAAGGCGCGGGGAACACAATCACGACTCGATTTGCCGGCCATTTCCAGCTCAAAGGGTTTGAGAAAGCAGTGGAGGTATATGAACTGCTCGGATTTCGCGACGAGGTCGAATCCACCAAGCCGTGGTGCGAAACGTTTGAAAACGCGCTGCGGGAATTTCAACGACGCAACTTTGACGCGGCGGAAGCCGGTTTCCGTTGCACGCTGGAGATGCGCCCCAGCGACGGCCCCACTAAGTTCTATTTGCGCCAGATCGACGAACTCCGCGTTCATCCGCCGGCACCCGATTGGGCGGGAGAGATAGAACTAAAGGAAAAATAATCCGGCTAAGAATCCCCGGCCAAAGCAGGCATTCGGCCTGCGGCCATTTTGTCGGCGACTCGCTCACCTTCTCTGGAAATCGGTCGCAAAAACAATTCCGCCACCGCGTCGGCAAAACGCAGTCCTTCGCACGTCAACCTGAAATGGTCAGGTTCAATGGTTCCCCAGCCCTGCTCGGTCAATTGCTTCATCTCCGTCGCCCACTCGTCGCGCAAATCGAAACCGGTCGTTTGCTGGAACTGATCGAATGGCCAGCCCGCGTTCATGCGCAACCCGAACGCCGCCGTTTCCCCGGCGCGGGCCAGCGGCGCCAACTCCTCGCGCGATTCAATCGCCCGTCGGCCTTTCTCGATCTCATCGCAGTAGAGGATCGTGTTCGACCAATTCTTCGTCCGCACGCCGCGCACGTAGCCCGTCGCGCTCGGCCCCAGGCCGTAAAACGAGCCACCGCGCCAGTAATTGATGTTGTGACGGCAGGCAAACGCGGGGATGGAGTGGTGGAGTGATGGAGTATTGATGCGGTGTCCGACGGATGTTTCATCGCTCCAACACTCCATTACTCCATTTTCCTTCCGCGCATCACGGGCGAAGTTGGCCACTTCGTATTGACGGAATCCCGCAGCAGAAGCGCGTTCAAGCAACTCGTCGAACATCGCGCCGGCGAGTTCCTCATCCACGTCGAACTGGCCGGCCTGCAACTGCGCGAAGAGCGGCGTGTCCTCTTCGTAGATGACTTCGTAGCACGAGAGATGTTCGCTGCCCAGCGCCAGCGCTTCGGTCAATGTCGCGCGCCAGATGCCCATGGTCTGGCCGGGGAGGGCGAACATGAGGTCAAGGTTGATGTTGTCGAAGCCGGCCTTACGTAGAATGTCGAACGACTTGAACACCCTCGCTCGGTCGTGAACCCGTCCCAAGCGGTTGAGCAAACCTTCGTCCAGTGACTGAACTCCCATTGAAATTCGGTTCACGCCGTATGAGCGAAGCAGCCTGGCCTTGTCGAGCGAGACGGTGGCCGGATTACATTCGACCGTCCATTCCGCCGCGCCAAGCAGGTTCAGACGCCGCATCGCTTTGAGGACCTGCTCCCATTGCCGCAGATTGAGCAGCGAAGGCGTGCCGCCGCCGTAGAAAACGGTGCGCGGTCCCAGCTCGCTAGCCACCAGTTCCAGTTCCCGAATCAGCGCCGCAATATAGCGATTGACCCGGTCTCCTTGAGCAGCTTCCGAGTAAAAAGCGCAATACTCGCATTTGTGCGCGCAGAACGGAACATGGACATAGAGATTGGTCACCGATTTTGCTGAAGAGCCGGTCATAATCAGAAGACTACCCCCTCTGCAGCGGCGGCGTGAACGAAAATT